>CAYFTY010000379.1:0-5007 GCA_964346045.1 uncultured Bradymonadales bacterium
AGCCAACGAAGTAGTGACGAAACTTGAGTTCTGTGGCGCCCGCTGCGATCCCGACCGTCGGGAATTTCGAGATCGGGGCGAGTCGAAGCATCGCGACTGAGAACGAACCGCGGCGGAAGAGTCGCTTCCGAACTTCTTCGATGCGAAAGCCTACGATCTTCATGGCGAGATTACGGTCGATGGCCTGACCGATGAAATAGGTGAGGGCAGCGGCGGCAGCTACGGCCGAAAGACTCATCAGGATGCCCTGGCCCCAGCCGAGCGTGACGACCAGAGCGAGCACGATGAAAAAGATCGCGACACCGACCGAGATCAATATCGTGGCCACGGCCCATAGCCCCAACCATCCGAGCGCCGTCGCGCCATACATCGAGAACGTTTGATAAATGTGCGTGAGGTGGCCTGGCTGCTCGAGTTCAGTGAGTCGCCAGACCGAGAGAACGGCCGTCGTCAGCACGAGAGTCACGAAGCCGAAAGGCAGTCGGTCGATGATTCGCTTGCGGGCCTGGCGTCCGACCAGAGCTTCGAAGACGTTGGCGATTTCGAAAGGCTCCTGAGGGTCAAAGAGAAGATCCCCTTCTTCGGCAAGCACGCGGTCAGTGAGCGCTGGACTGGGACCGAGTGGCACAAGAGACCGGTCGAGTTCGCGGCCTACGAGCCGGTCGATCACACCGCGCAGGTGGCCCTCTTCTTCGAGCAAATCTGCGACCTTTTCGCCCTTGATTCCGAAGTGTTCGGCGACCAGCGACATTTCGAATTCCTGGATCGTCGCAGCGTGTTCTTTACCGAGCTCGAGGGCCACATCGAGTTCGGTATCCAACCGCATCGACCGGCTCGAGAAGTTGGTCGACCCAATGCGCAAAAACCGTTTGTCTACAATCAGCAGCTTCACATGGAGATAGGTCGCGACATCTTTTGCACACGAGGCCATCGGGTAGAGGATTCTCAGCCGGTCGTATTCGTCGGCTTCTCGCAGCATGTCGATGACGCGCCAACGGAGCAGCCCGACGGTCATCTCTTCGAGCCAGTTTGCCGTTTCTCGCGGCCCGATGACGATGACCTCGGGGCCGTCTTCCTCGCGCAATCGATTGCAGAGTTCGAGTCCGAGACGCCGGTCGGTCAGGTATTGGTTCTCGATGTAGATACGTTCGCTGGCGGCCCTGAACATGTCCTCAAAGAGTGCTTCGTTCTCGCGGATCGGAGACTCTTCGGGCAAAGGATTGGTGCGGGCCAGAGCTGCTTCGACCGATTCGAAGACCCAGGGCCCGTGTGGCAACGAGAGCGGCTCGGATCTCGAGGCGACGCGCGGTTTTTTGCCGGTCACGGATTCCCATCGCTCTCGAAAAATCGATCCCATGGCTGCGGCCGCGTCGCCGCGAACGAGCATTTGCGCGTCGTGAAAAGGGCGGTGCTCGTGTCCGTAGCTGTCGATCCGACGCGTGTCGTCGACCTGGTGTTCGCGCGTATCCCAGCGCCCCACCGTGAGGTCGATGCCTCCGCAGTAGCCGGCGCAGTCATCGACGACGACGAACTTCTGATGATGGCATCCACCCCATGGATAAGCATCGTCGAATCGGAAATGGATGCGTCGATGCGGGAGCCACCGCTTGTGGAAAAGACTCCCCGGGCTGCGACTGAGCACCATGGCTCGCGCAAAATCCCAGATCAAAACGTAGATGTGCAGATTGGGGTTCGCCGACACCAGGCGGCGCAAAAAGAACTCGAGAGGCAGGCGTTCACCCGGCTCGCGATGGGGCGCAAGCCACATATGCGCATCGATCGCCCAACCCGCGATATAGATCGTCTCCTGGGCCTGGCTCAGGGCCTCGACGAGCGACGCGAAGTAGGCCTGGCCGTCGATCAGCGCTTCGGCGTCGACACATGTATGCGTCGAATGCACGTTACGTCCTGATTCGAAGAAGTTCGCCATACTCTCGGCTCGTCGCGATGCCAGAGATCTACGCGTGGCTGCTCGGCGCGTAAAGCAAGCTGAGATCGTTTTGCACAAAAAGTCGAGTCATTTCCGACAAAGAATGTGAGGGCATAGAAAAACCTGAATCGAGGAGACGATGATGACAACGAAAGCGATCTGGATGGCTTTGTGGGCCTGTTCTTTTTTCATACTCGGGCCGGTGACGGCAGAGGCCACAGACCTGGGAGCCGAAAAGGAGCATGAGGCCGAAAGTAACGCCGAGGATGACACTTTTTTTAAACTCGCGCTCGGTGCGCGCGTCGGTGGTTACGGCTTTCGTGACGTCGACGAAGAAGGCGACCTCACCTGGGAGAGATGTCGCATGAACGGGGTCGGAGTGTTCACGACCCTCGATATGGGCGCGCATTTCTTCACAGAGGCCAGTATCGACGTGTACCACACGACCGGAGAACCGACGAAAAACGGAATTGACCGCCTCGCCGTTCACGCGCTGGTGTCGGTGGGTGCGCGTTTCTTTCCCGAATGGTGGGTTTCTCCGCACGTTCAATTCGGGGGCGGAGCCGAGTTTTCGTCGGCCGAAATTTACGGGGCCGAGGCGCACTCGGTAGCGCCGATTGGGTTTCTCGGTATCGGCGGCGAGTTGACCTTCTGGGAGAGTTTCCGACCGGGGATGGCCATACGGTCTCATCTGATGCCGATTCCCGAATACGATTGGAAGACCGCACAGGGCGACGTGCGCTGGAAGACCGAGGTGGCTGGACAGGCGCTCTTTTATGCACGCTTCGTCTTCTGACGAATCGAAAGCCGACGCCCTGGGGGTCTCGTGTGAACTTTTTGTGACAAGAGGCTGGCAAAAGCGCGCTATTCTCGATATACGGCTACAGTTAGCAATTCAATCGAACTGACCGTAACACGAGGGCCAAGCTATGCTCGCGCGTGACCTCAAACGTGTACTGCCTCTGGTGGCAGCCACTACCGTCCTGCTCGTCTCGTCATCCGCATTCGCATCGGGCTTTGCCGCCGCACGATTCGGCGGCGAGCGAGGGAATCCCACCGAGACGAATCCGACGACGCTTTATTACAACCCTGCAGGCATCGGGATGTCTGAGGGCACCAACGTCTTCATCGACTTGAATCTGGCGTTGCGGTCTGCCACCTACGATCGTCCGGTTTCGGCGCTCGACAACTCCGAGCCGTATCCCGACGACGAAGCGTTGAACGATGAGGCCATCGCCGTGAATACCGGTGACAGTTCGGTGGACAACCTGATTCTCTCGCCCATGGTGGGGATTTCGACCGATTTCGGACTCGATCTTCCCTTCAAGGTCGGGGCGGCGTTCTTCGCTCCCTTCGGCGGACAGGCTGTATGGGACAAAACCGAATCATCGGACCAGTTTCCAGGTGCGGTCGACGGCTCACAGCGTTGGTACACCATCGACGGTACGATCCGCACTCTGGCGGTCGCGCTTGGCGGTGCATATCACATCGAGCCAGCGCGACTTTCGGTTGGGCTGGTCGGAAATCTCTACCTTTCTCAAATTGAGACGCTACGTGCACGTAACTCAGACGGCACCGACGATCTGCAATCGGGTGGTAGACTCAAAGAGGGCCGTTCGTACATCGACGTGAACTCGACGGATATCGGTCTCGGAGCTGGCGTCCTCTGGGAAGCATGGCGTCGAAAATTGTTCATCGGCCTGAGCTATCAGTCGCAGCCTGGCTTTACGAGCAGCAACGAATATGAGGGCACGCTCACGAACTATCTCGGGGCGTCTCCCTCGACGACGAGTGATGTTCTCTTCACCTCTTCGCTCCCTGATATTTTGCGATTCGGCATTCGACTGCGACCGCAGTTCAAGTATGAGCTGAGAGTCTTCGGCGATTGGACGCGCTGGAGTAACCTCGACCAGCAGTGCCTGGTCAATGCCGATGTCGACGACCGAGAGCTCGCCTGCGCCACGAACGAGGATGGGAGCTTCGCGAATCCAGATGCAGATACGGGGCGCGTCGTGCAGGTCTTGCAACGGGACTGGCAAGACGGCTTTGGAATTCGCCTTGGTGCGTCGTACTGGTTCTCGCGCGACCTCGAGCTGCAGATCGGTGGCGGGTACGACTCGAACGCCATCCCCGACGAAAATCTCGATCCGGCGCTGATGGATATGAATAAATTCAGCGCCGCACTGGGTGTCGTCTACCGACCCATCGATCTGCTCGGCGTCTCAGTGACGGCGACGAATATCTTCTATGCCGAGAGAGATACCACGTCGGCGAGCGATGCGGATAATAATGACTTCGAATTGCCGAGCCGACAGCCCGGCAACGTCGGTATCTACAATCAGAATATCTTCGTGCTCAATACCAATGTCACGCTCACGTTCTGAGCGTTTGAATCGGAATCGCGAAGTCATCAACATGATAAAGACGGTCGCTGGTGCGGCCGCGATGATACAAAGGTTCAACCCATGAAAATCAAAAGGATCGCAAAAGAGCTGGGACTGGGCATCATGGCCCTGGCACTCGCTGCAGGCGTTTACACCGGATGTGATGTGCCTGATCC
This sequence comes from uncultured Bradymonadales bacterium, assembly GCA_964346045.1. GTDB lineage: Bacteria > Myxococcota_A > Bradymonadia > Bradymonadales > Bradymonadaceae > CAYFTY01. Next base: position 4,491 of record CAYFTY010000379.1, read on the forward strand.
CGCGGGCGAATTCGAGAAGTTCGGCGACCGAACGGCCGAAGACCGCGTGGTCGCGGACATGAGCATCAATAACGGGCAGCAGGTGGATTTCTCGGGGACATTCCTCCTCGGTATCGTCACGCCGCTGCTCGAAACGCCGATCATGCTCGAGACCGTGGTGAGCGTGGACGAGAACTTCTCGGCTGATTTCGAATTTCAGCCCATCAAGACGGACATCACACAGGACGGAACGCCCCGCGAGGACGCGCGTACGCCGGTGGGTGACGTGATTGCGGTGTCGGGAGTTCAGGTCGAACCGGACGGTAGCTTCGAGGTCGACCTGGGTGAGGTGGCGGTGGCCGGCGATGCGAACCCGATAAGTGGTTCCGACATTCTTGCCAATATCCAACTACAGGGTGTGGTGCAGTCGATGACTTTCTTCTGCGGCACAGCCAGCGGAAACGCAATCGAGCCCATCATGCTGCCGCTCGCCGGTTCGACCTTTGGAGCGGTGGAACTCGAGGGAGCGACGATCACC
>CAYFTY010000380.1:0-5003 GCA_964346045.1 uncultured Bradymonadales bacterium
AGGTGAAAAAGACGTTTGGGACTCGGCTGAGGAGAAGTCATGAAGATCGCCGAAATCGAATACACGCCTAATCCGAACGCGGTGAAATTCATTCTGGATGAGCCGCTCACTCCCTTTGGAGTCACCGGCGAGTTCAATACCGCCGAAGAAGCCGACAACGTGCCGCTCGCCAGGGCGCTCTTCGAGATCGAGCACGTGCAATCGGTATTTTACACCGATCGTTGGCTCACCGTGACCCAGGATGGTGAGGCAAACTGGCATGACCTCTTGCGAGAGATTGCGACGCCGATTCGTGATGCGACGGCCGAAGACGCAAGCCTCGGCGAGGAGTATATGGGGCCGTCTCGCGACGAAGTCGAAGGCGAGGGCGTAGGTCTCGATGACGAGCGCATTCCGATGATTCAGGGACTCCTCGAAGACCACATCCTGCCTTTCCTGCAGGGTGATGGCGGCGGCCTTGAGATTCGGGGGCTGGTGAACGACCAGCTGCTGATTCGGTATCAGGGCGCCTGCGGGACCTGCCCGTCATCGACGATGGGAACCCTGATGGCCATCGAAAACCTCGTTCAAATGGAGGTCGACCCCGGCCTCGAGGTCGTTTCGATCTAGCCATCTTCGTCACAAAGAACCAGCCGGTCTCGCCGGCAGCTCGTCTTCCCACTCGGGAGTCGGTCGACGGGGCGACTCGCAACCAGACCGCTCTCGTGATTGGCATGCCTTTCGCCGCAGCTTGCCCACTCGACCATTGTGTCGAGCGCCGAATGATTGGGCTGCGGGGCATTCTGAGGCGGCATCGTGCGATCGAGAAGGCGCGTCAGCATCTTGTCGACGTAGCGCGTCCCATCGGCTCCCGCCACGATTTCATCGTAATTGGTGAGCGACATCGGAGCGCCGAATTGCGGCATGGGCCCGTGACATTCGCCGCAATACTCGTCGACGAAGGGTTGAGCATTCGACTCCCATGCCGATTCGTTCGGGACACAGTCGGTATCATTCGACCCGTTATTGGTCGAAGGCTGATGATTCGTGCTCTGGTTATTTAAGTTGTTTGCGGACGTTTGATGATTCGTGTCGGCCATGCCGGCGTCATGATTGGGCGATGCGTTATTATCCTGGCCCGAAGGCGTACCATCGTCTCCACAGCCGACCGAAAGCGCTGTCGCCAGCGTCAAAATCAAGAATCTCAGGGTCTTCTCCCATCTTTGAAGCACTTGTAGAGACTATCTAAAAGACGCGCATGGACCAAATGGAACAGGACCTGTCATCGACGCGGGCTGCCTCTTCGAGTCTCGCCTCGTCTGAGGCAGCGCCGCCTCCGCAGTAGAAAAGAGCAAGCGACTTCGAGGCGTGCAGCCGTCGAGACCGTACCTTGCGTGCCGGAATCGCCGATCTCTGGACTTGCGGCGCCTCAGATCGTAAGGATAGGCGTGTCGTTGTTGCACCCGAATAGCGAGAGAAACCATGGCCATCAGCTTCGAAGACGCCTACAACTCGAATGAGCCCATCGAACTCGAACATCACGTTCGTTTCGTAACCGCAGCCAGCCTCTTCGACGGGCATGACGCAGCGATCAACGTGATGCGTCGTATCCTTCAGTCTTCGGGCGCCGAGGTGATTCATCTCGGGCACAATCGATCGGTCAAAGAGATTGTCGATGCAGCGATCGAAGAAGACGCCCAGGGAATCGCCATCTCGTCGTACCAGGGCGGGCATATGGAGTTTTTCAAATATATGTACGACCTGCTCGAAGAGCGGGGTGCGGGGCATATCAAGATTTTCGGAGGTGGCGGCGGCGTTATCGTTCAGCGCGAGATTGACGAGCTGCACGAGTACGGAATCGCCCGAATTTTCAGTCCCGACGACGGACGTCGCATGGGGTTGCAGGGCATGATCAACGTGATGCTCGCCGAGACCGATTTCGATACGGCCGAGCTCGAGGCGCCCGATCGAGAAGCGATTGCGAATCGTGAACCGGGTGAGGTCGCCCGAGCCATCACGCTGGTCGAGCAGGACCGGGGCGACGAGCTCGAATTGCCCGAGTTCGAGGGCGAAACGATGGTCGTGGGGTTCACGGGAACCGGCGGCGCCGGAAAATCGAGCCTCACCGACGAATTCATCCGGCGATTTTTGCTCGAGTATCCCGAAAAGACACTCGCCTGCCTCTGCGTCGATCCATCGAGACGTCGACGGGGTGGGGCACTTCTGGGCGACCGCATTCGTATGAACTCGATCACCAACGACCGCGCGTACATGCGCTCGCTTGCCACACGTGGAGCCAAGGGCGAGCTCAGCGCAGCCATCGATGAGGCTGTCGAGGTCGTCAAAGCTGCCTGCTTCGATCTGATCATCATCGAGACGAGCGGTATCGGGCAGGGCGACGCCGACATCATCGATCACTGCGATGTCCCGGTCTACGTGATGACAGCCGAGTTCGGCGCACATTCACAGCTCGAGAAAATCGACATGCTCGATTTTGCCGACTGCATCGTGCTCAATAAATTCGAAAAAGCCGGTTCGAAAGACGCTCTGCGGGCCGTTCGCAAGCAGGTGCGGCGAAACAAAGGGATTGGCTACGAGGTCGGCGACGACGAGCTGCCTGTATTCGGCACGATCGCAAGCCAGTTCAACGACAGCGGCGTCAACGCGCTCTTCCACAGCGTGATGAATCGCATCGGGTGGGAGGTCGGTGACCAATTCGCCTATGATTCGCCCGTCACCGACAAAGCTCATACCATCATTCCCGGCGACCGAATCCGTTATCTCGCCGAGATTGCCGAGACGTGCCGGGATTATCGAGAGCATGTCGAAGAGCAGGCCGAGGTTGCATCACAGCTCTACCGTCTGCGAGGTACCCGCGAGCTAGTCGGTGAGTCCGATGCCATCGACAAAAAAATCGAAGAGCTCGAAGATCGGCTCACGAGTCGCTCGCGAAAGCTCATCGAGGGCTGGGACGAGCTCGCGCATGACTACGCACAGGACGAGTACACGCTCGAAATTCGTGACCGAAAGTTCCCGGTCGAGCTCAGAGTCGAAACGCTCTCGGGCTTGAGCATCCCCAAAGTCGCACTGCCGCGCTATCGAGACTGGGGCGATATCCTCGCCTGGCAGATGCTCGAGAATGTGCCGGGGCGATTTCCGTTCACCGGTGGGGTTTTCCCGTTCCGACGAAAAGGCGAAGAACCCAAGCGGATGTTCGCAGGTGAAGGCACGCCCGACCGCACTAATAAACGCTTCCACTACCTCTGCGAGGGTGAGCCGGCCAAACGACTCAGCACGGCTTTCGATTCGGTGACCCTCTACGGCGAAGACCCTCATCCGCGACCGGATATCTACGGCAAGGTAGGCAATTCGGGCGTGAGCGTTTGTTCGCTCGCTGACATGAAGCGTCTCTACGACGGCTTCGACCTCGTCGACCCCAAGACGAGCGTTTCGATGACCATCAATGGGCCGGCGCCGATCATTCTGGCGATGTTCTTGAATACGGCGATCGACCAGCAGGTCGAAGAATTCGTCGCCGAAAACGACCGTCAACCTACGCCCGAAGAACATCAAACGATCTACGATGAAGCGCTGCATGCGGTGCGAGGCACCGTCCAGGCCGACATCCTCAAGGAAGACCAGGCGCAGAATACATGCATCTTTTCGACGGATTTTGCCCTGCGAATGATGGGCGATATCCAAGAATATTTCGTCGAGAAGAAAGTCCGCAATTATTATTCGGTGTCGATCAGCGGCTATCATATTGCCGAGGCCGGAGCGAACCCGATCTCGCAGCTCGCCTTCACGCTCTCGAACGGCTTTACCTACGTCGAGTACTACCTGGCGCGCGGCATGGATATCGACGATTTTGCGCCGAATCTTTCGTTCTTTTTCTCGAACGGCATGGATCCCGAGTACACGGTGCTCGGCCGCGTCGCGCGTCGTATCTGGTCGGTGGCCATGCGTGAGCGATATGGCGCGAATAAGCGCTCCCAGCGACTGAAGTATCACATTCAGACGAGCGGCCGTTCGCTGCACGCGCAGGAAGTCGACTTCAATGATATCCGCACGACGCTACAGGCGCTGCTGGCCTACAACGATAATTGCAATAGCCTGCATACAAACGCCTATGACGAGGCGATTACGACGCCTACCGAAGAGAGCGTGCGGCGCGCTGTGGCCATTCAGTTGATCATCGCGCGTGAGTTCGGCCTGGCCAAGAATGAGAATCCCAACCAGGGCGCGTTCATTGTGCAGGAGCTAACCGATCTTGTCGAAGAGGCGGTGCTCACCGAGTTCGAACGCATCAGCGAGCGCGGCGGTGTTCTCGGCGCAATGGAGCGCCAGTATCAGCGCTCGAAAATCCAGGACGAGTCCATCCACTACGAGATCAAGAAGCATAACGGCGAGATCCCGATCATTGGCGTCAATACCTTCCTCGCCGACGACCCGGATGAAGCGACGCCACAGACGCTCGAATTGATTCGCTCGACTGAAGAAGAGAAAGAGACGCAGCTCGCGAACCTCGACGCGTTCAAGGCCGAACACGCTGATGCGAGCGAAGAAGCGCTGTCGAAATTGCGCCAGGTGGCGCTCGAGGGCGGCAATATCTTTGCCGAGCTGATGCATACCGTTCGCCACGCAAGCCTCGGTCAGATTACCAATACGCTCTACGAGGTCGGCGGTCAGTACCGGCGCAGCATGTGAAAATTCTGATCTGCATTTTATTCGCGGCTTGCGCGCTGGCCTGCAACGATCGGCGCGACCCGCCCGAAGTCCGTTTTGGCCCGCCAGATATCGATCGAAATGATGCCGGGGTCGATCAGGGCATCGAGCCCGATCTGCCCGTGGTCGAGGATTGTGCCGACCAGACCGATGGGGTGGCCTGTCCACTCGAGGGTGCGGCGGGCATCTGCGTCGAGGGGCGCTGCGTTCTGGTGGCCTGTGAACTCGGTTTTGGCAACTGCAACGCATCGACCGATGACGGGTGTGAGACGCGTCTCACACCCGTCATCGGTCGATGC
>CAYFTY010000381.1:0-4995 GCA_964346045.1 uncultured Bradymonadales bacterium
GACAAAACGCAGAAAATCCAGACTCTTGTCCGGCAGCAATGGCTCACGATCGACGACATCCTCGACTGCACGCAGCTTCGAGCGCAGCGATTCGTCGTCGAGCCGCTCGCTCAAGGCCATCACGACCCCTGTTTTGGATTTATTTCGAAATGGCACGCGCACCAGATGGCCGGGGCGCAGAAGCCCTAAAAGGTCGTCGTCGACGCGATAGGTCAACGGGCCAAAAAGTGGAATATCGACGGCAACTTCGGCGAACACGGACTTGCCAGGGCTAGAAGCTCAGTTCAGGCAGGCATTATTCGAACAGACTCGTTCGGCCGCGCAAGGCTTGCCATCACAATCAGGATCGGCGCAATCAGGCAGACCATCGCAGTCGTTATCAAGCATATCTCCGCACATTGTCTCGATTTCTTCGTAGTCGGCCCCGTATTCGTCACCATCACAGGAAAGTGGCTCGACCGTGAGGTCCATCGGACACTCAGTCGTCATCGAGCCAGCGCAGACACCTTTCTGCAGGGGGCACGGGAATGCGTTTGCGTTGTCGATCATCCCGTCGCAATCATTATCGACGCCGTCGCAGATTTCTTCGCCGCCTTCGGTGACCATGCACATATCGATATCAGCCATATCGACTCCTGCATCAGTTCCGAGATCGTTCGTTCCGAGATCTTCGATCAGATCGGGTGCCATATCCTCGACAACCATCATGTCCGAAGACATGTCTGCAACACTCATATCGATCTTCCCCAGGTCGATGATGTTGTTCGGGTTGTTCGTATTATTCGGGTTGTTCTCGTTGTTCGGCGGGTTATTGGCGTTGTTCTTATTATTGGGCGGGTTGTTGGTGTTATTTGCGTTATTGGCAGTCGGATCACCCGCATCGATTGGAAACGAGAAGTTGGATGGATCTTCAATGCAACCCGCCAACGCGAAGGTCAGGATGATGACTGGAAATTTCAAATTCATGGCAGGCCCTCGTTTTCGCCTAATCCAAGGTTATCCGAAGTGCAGGTCCAATCGCCAATGGGAGCTCCATCCCCAACTCTCTTGCGGCCTCGCCACGTTTGGCGGGCGACGAGATCAATAGCATCGTCGCTCCCGCACCGCCCGAGCCAAGGCCCAGCACATAGAGCGTCGGTACGGCCCATCTCGCGGTTCCAATCGAATCTTGCAGATCGTTGAAGCGCTTTCGGTCGCCGCCTTCGCGAGAAAGATCTTCGAGTTCGGACTGATTGGAGAGCGTGACCATATGATAGACAAAGGCAGTCACGGTCAGAAACGCACCGCTTCCCGCGAGAATCCACCCGATGGTGCGAAAGGTCTCATCAGACATCCCTTCGTCTTCTTGCGTCAGAACTTCATCTTCGTCCTCGGCCGCACTCTTTGCCTTGGCGATTTCGACGCGAACCATACCGATCTGGTCTCGGGCATAATCATCCGGTTCAAGACTCTCGGCCTCGGCGAGCAGTGTTTCGGCCAGCGAAAAACTCCCGGCGTCGAGCGCCTGTCGTGCCAATTCGACTTTGCAGTTCGCCACGACCGAACGCGCCTCTTTTTTATCCTCGACGGGCGTGCCCTCGACCAGAAGAAAGGCATTGGCCGCGGTCAGAGCTTCGTCACAACGTCCAGCTTTGAACCATGCGATCGCTTCATTTTTGCGCAGTACGGCGTCTGGCGACGCCTCGTATGCCGCCTCAAATGCCTCGGCGGCATCCACGTAGCGTTCTTCCGAGAACGCTTCGAAGCCTGCCTCATTCAATTCCAACATCTTCTCGCGATCGTCGGCCCATGCAATCGACGAGATGAGCACGACGAGGCATGCCGACAAAAATGCGGCAAGTCTTCTAGAAGGCATCTCGATTGAGCCTGGCCATGTTGTGTGAATACGCATGAAACGTGACCTTTCGCGATTCGGTCGAGGTCACAGGTGCGTCAGTAGGTGAGCTTGAGCTTTCGCGGCCGTTCGGGTTCTTTCTTCGAACGACGGCTCTTTCTCTTCTTCTTTCGCTTTTTCTTCGACGGCTTCACCTCAGGAGGTTCGGCGTCGATACCCACGTCCTCGTCAAGGAGGCCTGCGTCGGACTCGAATCCGGCGTCATCGACCTCGAATTCACCGAACGTCATCTCGAACGTCTCGCTGGATTCACCCGACTCTGCCCCGTCGACCTCGATCTGGTCAACACTCTTTCCGGCCACGGTATCCGCTTCGACCACCCTTTCAGGTTCATCATCGATGACGACTTCTGGCACGTCGGTCTCGGCTTCGGCCTCTTCATCACTCGACGCAAGAACGGCCACGACACCAAGCACGATCACAACCAGGACAGTCGCTGCGATATAGAGTATCCGACGGCCACCGTGCTCATCCTTCTCTTCTGCTCTCGAGGCTGCGCGCGAGGCGGGCATCGCAAAGCTTCCTGAATCGATCCTCGAAAACTCGGTGCTACTATCGCTTCCACGCACGTGTCTCTGCAGCACCTCGAGCACCTGCCGCGCGCTGGAGGGCCTCGATTCGGGCTCCTTACGCAGCATCCATTCGATGAGCATCTTGATGTCGGGATCCACCGCCGACTCGACCTCGGGCGGCTCCTCGTTGAGCTGTTTGACCATGATCACGGTCGGCGACTCGTCGAAAAACGGAAGCCGATTCTCGACCATCTCGAACATCATCACGCCAAGCGAATAGAGGTCGGCAGACTGCGAGAGGTCTCGGCTGCCGCGACATTGCTCGGGGCTCATGTACGCGGGCGTTCCATAGATTTCGCCCGCTTTTGTCAGTCGCTCACGACGCTGGGTGGTCGTATCAGGCGGCTCTTGCTCGTCGTCTTCCGAGAGGAGCAGCCGCGCCAGCCCAAAGTCCAGGACCTTTAGGCGGATGGAATCACCATCCCGCTGCACCATGATATTTTCGGGCTTCAGATCGCGATGCAGAATGCCCTGGCTGTGCGCGTGCTCCAGCGCGAGAAGCACCTGATAGGAGATCTCGAGCATGTCGGCATATGCGATGGTATCCACCATCCAATCCGAGAGGACCGCGCCCTCGACGAACTCGAGCACCATGTAGAAGATCTCGATTTCGTCGCAATATCCGAAATCGAAAAGCGTGATGCAGTTGGGGTGAGAAAGCCTGGCGAGCGCTTTGGCTTCGAGTTCGAAACGTGCCTTGAAATTCTGATTTCGCTGAAGAAAAGGGTGCAGCAGCTTCACCGCGACCCGTCGATCGACCGCGAGCTGAACACCGGAATAGACGGCTCCCATGCCGCCCTCCCCCAGCATCTCGTCGAGACGATATCGGCCGTCGACGACCTGGCCGCTGTAGTTTTCATCCATCGAGACGCTCCGCGTCTTCGCGCGGGACCATGGCATTGTGGGGAAACGGGCTGAGCGGACTATATCAGCGGGATCGGAAAGCTTGCAACTTGACGACGCCGGCAGAAGTCAGGCGCCGGCATCTCCGAGTATCCTGCGACGTGCAATCTCACGGGCGTGCGACAGCAGCTCGCGGTCGCGCAGAACGCTGCCAAAGCGAAATTCTGGTGCGCCGGATTGTCGAGATCCCAGAAAAAGGCCCGGACCGCGTATCTCGAGATCGACCTCACTGAGTTCAAAGCCGTCGTCCGAACCCACAAAGGCCTGCAATCGGTCTCGCGCATCATCCGTGAGGACTCCGTGCGCGACGATGATACACATCGACTCCGATGCCCCGCGACCTACCCTTCCCCGCAGCTGATGCAGCTGACTGAGCCCAAAGAGTTCGGCATGCTCAATCACCATCAACGATGCATTCGGAACGTCGACTCCGACCTCGATCACGGTGGTTGCAACCAGCACGTCCACTTCGCCCGATTGGAAACGGTCCATGATGGCGATTTTGTCTTCGGAACTCATTCGACCGTGAAGAACGCCGAGACGAATCCCTGAGAGCGGTCCGCCTGCAAGCTCTTCGGCAGCTCCAATGACATGCAAGCGCGACGGCAGCGCTTCACTCTCTTCGACCAGCGGATACACGATGTAGGCCTGTTCCCCGTTTCGAACGCGCTCAGCCACGAAATCAAAAATCTTGGTTCGGGCTCGGGCGTCTCGCAGAAACGTCCGCACCGGTTTGCGGCCGGGTGGCTTTTCACGAATCACCGTGAGATCGAGATCTCCAAAGACAGCGTGAGCCAGGGAGCGTGGGATCGGCGTCGCCGTCATGGCCAGAAGATGCGGGTCTTGCCCCTTGCTCAAAAGGTCATCTCTCTGATCGACTCCGAATTTGTGCTGCTCGTCGATCACGACCAGCCCCAGCCCCTCGACCGTCGGACCGAGACTTACCTGCCCGTCTCCATCGGCAAATCTGACGTCGTTCTGAAAAAGAGCGTGCGTGCCGATGATGATATGAATCTCACCGTTGTGAAGTCGCTCGAGCACCGAGCGGCGTTCGGCAGCAGGCAGCGAGCCGGTGAGGATCCCGACCTCAACAGGCAGCCCTTCGAAGAATTCTCGAGACCGCTCGAAATGTTGTGTTGCCAGAACGTCGGTGGGCGCCATGAATGCGACCTGACGACGGCTTCCAACGACGATCGCAGCCGCCATCAGCGCGACGATGGTCTTGCCACTTCCCACGTCGCCCTGGAGCAGGCGTCTCATCGGAATGCGCGAATCGAGATCGCCGGCGATCGTCGAAATCGCGGCTCGCTGGTCGCCGGTGAGATCGAATGGCAGACCACGTACCAGTTCACGTCCGAGTTCGCGCTCGGCGCACGTTGGCGCCTTCGCGGCTCGTCGTGATGCGACGTATCGGTGGGCAAGCTCGCGTTGCAAGACGTAGAACTCTTCGAAGACGAGACGCGCACGACTGCGAGAGAGAGCACGCTCGAGGAGGTCGGAATCGGGGCGATCACCGAGGAGGTGCAGCGTCTCGATCGCCTCGGCGACCGTGGGCAAGTCGACTTCGTCGCGGACATCGTGCGGTGTCTTCTCAACGACATGCGGCAACAACATCGAAGCAGCATG
>CAYFTY010000382.1:0-4995 GCA_964346045.1 uncultured Bradymonadales bacterium
CATCAGTCCACGGAGGCCATCAAGGAGCGAGCCCTGCACGAATTTTACGAGCTCCGCGCGGCCGTCGGTCGGGTCGGGTACGCGCTCTACAGCGCCCATTTCTTCGAGTTCTTGAACCAGCCGGCTCACGGCCTGTTTACTGATGCCCATTCGCTCGGCGAGGTCTACGATGCGTGTGCCTTCAAAGTCGAGATGCGCAAAGACTGCGGTGTGAGCCGGGTTCTGAGAGTTGACTATTTTTCGTTTGCACCTTCGATGACCACGGTCAGGCCAATCTCAGTGTCCTCGAATGCCAGGCTCCATCCATGCAATTCGCAGACTTTTCGGGCGATATTGAGACCGAAGCCCTGACCACCCGGGTTGCGACTTCGGGCATCGTCGCCTCGAATCTTTCGCTCGAGCACCAGCGAACGCATCTCAGCGGGGATACCCGGACCATCATCTTTGACGACGATTCTGAATGTGTCTGCGAACACCTCGAGGATCACGCTGACATGGCCGCCTCTCGCCGTGTACTGAACCGCATTCTGTACGAGGTTGCTCAGCGCTTGTTCGACGAGCACCGAGTCGCAGGCGGTCGTGAAACCATCGTCAGGGGTTGCGGCATAGAAGGCGATGCTCTTGTTCTCGGCGATGGGCTCGTGCCTCTTCATGACACGTTCGACGAGCTCGGTGAGATCGGTGGCGTGTCTCTCGATGTCTCTGGCGCCCGATTCGAGCTTGGTCGCGATATTCATATTCTTCACCAGCGCCCCGATATAATGCGACTCCTCGAGCGCGGTATCGACGAGTTCGAGTCGCTCGTCGTCGGCCTCGAATGATTCTCGCAGGCGATGTAGACGGTGCTGCAGAACCGTGAGCGGAATCGCCAGGTCGTGGGTGGTATTCGAGACATATTCTTTGAGCGTGGCGTCCCGCTCTTCGAGTTTCTCGATCGTCTCGGCCACTCGTTCACCCGCGCGATCGAATGCCCGGGCAAGCTCGCCGATTTCATCAGCGGCTTCGGTCTCTGCGTCGATGCGATAGCCCGAATTGGACGAGCGTTCAACAGCGCCGGTGAGTCGTCTGATCCGCCGGACGAGTGGCCAGGCGATGCCGGCCCCGGTCAAGAGGAGCAGGAGTCCCATCAAGAACACGGGAAAGACGACGCCGCGACCAGCGATGCCTGCACCGGGGCGTCCGTACCAGTGAGCGACGATCACAGGACACGTTCCGCTCGTCGTTCGGATGGCGCTCGCGCCGAGGCTGGGACCGGTCCATTGTCGCTTATGGACCGGGCCACTTTGGTCGAGCTCCGAAAGCTGGAATGGCGACGGCGGCGATCCGGGGCTGAGGGGACGCATGTCGAGGTCGTAGGCGAGCACGTGCAGTCCCCGACGCCGGAACTCGAATCGAGAGGGATTCCGTTCACAGCGACGGATCGCTCGGGTCTCGGCGCGGGTGAGGGCCCGTTCGGCAAACCGTTCGAGCAAGACCCGCTGCTCGACTGCAACGCGATAGACGCCGAATGCAGCCGTCAGAGGCAAGATGACTGCGACGAGCGTCAACGCCACTTTGGGCCTTAGATTCATGAGTCTTCGACGTCTGTGGTGAGTCGGTAACCAATCCCCCAGACCGTTGCAAGATGGTCCGAGGCGTCACCGAGCTTTTTTCGAATTCTCGAGACGTGAACGTCGAGCGTGCGTTCTGTGCCTTCGCGCTCTTCGTCGAGTGTATTTTCGACGAGTTGTCGCCGCGTGACTGGTTTTTCGAGTCGGTGCGCGAGGTACGAGAGTATGTCGAACTCGACTCGGGTCAATTCGATGGGGGCGCGATCGACCTCGACCTCTCTCGTATCTCCGTCAATGGCAATCGGCCCGCATTCGAGCACCCCCTCTCGTTGAAGGACGGGGCGACGCAGCCGTGCGTGTACCCGCGCGAGCAACTCTTCGGGCCAGAATGGTTTGGTGACGTAGTCGTCACTTCCGAGCTTGAATCCGCGGACCTTGTCGTGGGTCTCGGTACGTGCCGTCAGGATGATGATCGGCACGTCCGAGGTCTCTCGATATCGCTTGAGCACGTCGAATCCGTGTGCCCCGGGCAACATCAGGTCGAGGATTACCAGGTCGAAATCATCTGGACGCTCTATGAGTGCCCGCGAGCCGTCCTCGAGCCAGGTGACTTCGAAACCGTCATCGATCAAAGACGACTCGATATCTCTTCCGAGTTTCGAGTCGTCTTCGACCAGCAAGATATGGGGCTGGCGTTCAGTCATCTTGACGCTTCCCTCGTCGAGTGCGCTTTCGCTGCTGTCGCAATTCCCGAGCCTTTTCGAGCTGATCCGGTGTCATGACCGCCTCGATCCTGGTACGGACCTTACTGCGGTGTGCACGAAGTTCGCCGCGCGCCGCGCTGCGGTCACCATCTGCAGCTTCGAGGATCAGCTCGCGTTCGGCTTTTGCATCCGAGACGATCGATTTGATTTTCGAGACCTGCGCGTCATCGAGTCCGAGTCGCTCGGCCGTCTTCTCGATACGTTTCTCGCTGAAGGGATGTCCGCGATGCGCACGTTTGTGTCGACGACGCTTCTTGAATTTTTTGACCTTTGCCTTCTGCTCGTCGTCGAGCACCTGGGCAATCTCGGCACGAGTGGACTTTCGCAGCTCGCGCATCTGCGTTCTCTTCTGTTCTCGATCGATCTTCTGGCCGCGAATCGCTTTGAACTGATCTTTTTTCGATTCCAGAATCGAGCGGACTTGTTTCGACTGGTCTTCGCTGAGGTCGAGACGCTGCGTCATCTTTTCGACGCGTTTGTCGACGTTGAATCCGCGTTTGCCTTTGCCTCCGTGAGCCAGGGCAGTGGATGAAAGGCCAGTTGCGAGCAGGGTGCCGGCCAGAAGGGTGATGATAAATGTTCTGCGCTTCATGAGTGTCTCCTCGAATCTCGAGTGTCGTCGATGTCCAGGGTCTTTCTCAACCCTCACACTCAATCTACGAAGTGCTTCTTAAGAGATTCTGAAGACGATGGGGATTTTTTGCGTGGGATCACGCAAGGTTCTGAGATTGCTTTCTTTTAGAGCTTCATTTTTTTGAAGATTCCCTCGGGGATTGCCTTGATGGCGCCCATGATCGAACGCCAGAAGCGAGGGTAATATAGAATTTCGGCGCGCCGCCTCTGCGCTTTGACAATGGCTTCGGCAGCGTCTTCGGGTGCCGCGACCGGAATCGCCGTTTCGATGTCAAAGGTCATCCGCGTATCGACAAAGCCGAGCTTTACGGTCAGGACATGCACGCCGTGTTCGGCGCATCGATTGCGCAGGCCACCCAGATAGAGGGCGAAGGCGCCTTTGGCACTTCCATAGAAATAATTGCTTGCGCGCCCGCGGTCTCCCGCGACCGATGAGATGCCAATGATCGAGCCGTCGCCGCGCTCGATCATCTTCGCGGCGACCGCTTCGCTGATACTGACCGCTCCGGTGTAGTTGACCTCGATCACCCGGCGTGCCTCGTCGAAATCACTCTCCGAGAGCTCTTGCTCACCCATGTCGCCAAATGCGACCAGTGCAATCTGAATGGGGCCGAGGGTGTCTTCGACCTGCTCGACGAATTCGCGATGGTCCTCGAAGTCGCGCGCATCGAACGCAAAGCCGTGCGCCCTGACGCCATGACGCAATTCGAGATCGCTCGCGATGCGTCCAGCCTCTTCGACATCACGAGCGGCGACCGCAATATCATGCCCTGATTCGGCGTAGCAGAGGGCCGTCTCACGTGCGATGGGCGATGTGGCTCCGAGGATGAGGACGCTCATTCATGCTCCCGATAGTCCGAGGCGTCGACCGAGGTCAGATTGAAATCGATGGTCTGGGTCCCACGCATCCCGCACTTGCTTCCAACGTTCCCATTCAGGGTACATCACGCGAAAGTTCTCCTGGCTCAGACGCGCGTCCTTGCCGAGATAGACACGCCCGCCAACGTCGACGACGATTTCGTCGAGGCGGTCCATCATGTCGAAGAGCGGCTGACCAACGTTGGCGAAATCCAGCGCGAGAGTCGTTCCATGAGTCGGAAACGAAAGTCCTCCGTGGTCGAGGTCGCCAAATTCTTTGATCACCGCGAGAAAAGACGCAAAACCCGAGTTCGAAATGATTTCGAGAATCTGGCGTACTGCTTCTTTCTCGGGCACGACCATCTGATACTGCAGGAACCCGCGCTTCCCGTAGATGTAATTCCAGTGGTTCACCGCATCGAGTGGGAAGAAAAACGGCAAATACGAAACCACCGAGTCGGTCGTGCCAGGCGGGGTCTTACGGAAATAAGCCTCGTTGAAAATCGAGACCGTCGCATTATTCAGCCAGAAATTTGCCTCAAAGGGCTTCCCGTCGACGAGCTTCGACGCAAACTCGGCAAATCGGTCGAGCGGTGAGGGCGATGCTTCGACTCCGGCAGCAGCATGACGCCCACGCATGAAAATTCCGCGACCCATGGACTTTCCGGTTTTGACGCAGTCGATCCACGAAACCGTGTGCGTGAAGTCTGTGGATTCTTCGCTGATTTCGAAAAACTCATCGAGGTTTTCGAAACGCACCGTCTCCATCTCGATGCTCGAGTTCTCGACCGGATAGAGCTGGATTTCAGCGCTGAGAATCATACCGGTCAGGCCCATTCCGCCCACGGTCGCCCAGAAAAGCTCGGGGTGATGATCGCGATCGCAGACGACGACTTCACCGCTGGCCGTCAGGAGTTCGAGTCGTCGGATATGGTCACCAAAACAACCGGCGACGTGGTGGTTTTTTCCGTGGATATTGCATCCGATCGCGCCACCGACCGTGACATACTGCGTGCCAGGAACGACCGGAGGAAACCATCCACGCGGCAGGAATGCGTTGATGATCTCTTCGAGCGACACGCCTGCTTCGCATCTGAGCCAGCCGCTTTCGTCGTCGAATGAAAGCATCCGGTCGAGACGCCGGGTCAACACGATATTGCCGTCTTCGAGAAGCGCCGCGTCGCCGTAGC
>CAYFTY010000383.1:0-4986 GCA_964346045.1 uncultured Bradymonadales bacterium
AGTAGGTGTAGCCGAGTTCTAGCTCTCCCTCGGTGAAATCCGGCGGAATCGCATAGAAGTCGGCGGTCTCATTCGGCGAAAAGAACCAGCTTCTGGCGGCGAACCGGCTGTGCAGATGGTGGTCGCCAAGGCGCCATTTCGCGTCGAAACCTCCTTCGGCGTACGAAGCATCGAAACCGAATTCCCGCACCCGAGCGCCGCCCACGTAATAATCCTGCAGAAGCCCCGCCAGAAGGAACTGCCCCTTGGCATAAACTCCGAACTCCAGGGCATCGCCGCGCCAGGCATAGCGAGCCAGGAGCGTATCCGTATTCAGGGTCAGCTGAAGTTCGTCGTCTGATGCAAGCTCGAAGCGAGCATCCACAATCGCAATTCCATGAAATCCGGTATCGTCGAAACCCCACACCTCTCCCGAGAGATATCCGGCAATCTCGGCTTCTGCCTGACGGGGCAACCCTGTGAAGAGGAGCAGCGACAACACCGTCGCAAAGAATGTGAAGGACATCCGATCAATCATAAGCAAACGTTATCCAAAACATTAGATGAATCAATTTTAATTATCACGAAAGAGCGTTTAGTATCCGCTCAATTTCGAGGACGACTCATTCTGATTATCCCAAGGAGAACTCATGTCCAACGATAAATTCAACGCGCTGACGACGTTTTCGACGTCGACCGGCGATCATAAGGCCTACAAATTGTCGGCCCTCAAAGAAGCGGGCGTCGGAGACGTCGACACGCTACCGTATTCGATTCGAGTCCTCCTCGAGTCGGTGCTGCGCAACTACGACGGCAAAGTATTCACCGACGAACACATCGCCGCGCTCACCAATTACGACGCGAAGAACGTCGGCGAGCAAGAGATTGCGTTCAAGCCGGGCCGCGTGGTTCTGCAGGACTTCACCGGCGTTCCGGCGGTCGTCGACCTCGCAGCCTTGCGCAGCGCCATGGACCGCATGGGAGGTGATGTCGAGAAGGTCAATCCGATGGTCCGCGTGGATCTTGTGATCGACCACTCGGTTCAGGTCGATGCATTCGGCAACGCAAAAGCCATGTCGATCAACCGTGAACACGAATTCGAGCGCAATAAAGAGCGCTACGAGTTTTTGAAATGGGGACAGAAAAGCTTCGATAACTTCGCGGTTGTCCCGCCAGAGACCGGCATCGTGCACCAGGTCAACCTCGAATATCTCGCAGGCGTCGTCCTCACCGACGATGGAGTCGTCTACCCCGACTCGTTGGTCGGCACGGACTCTCACACCACGATGATCAACGGATTGGGGGTAACCGGATGGGGCGTCGGCGGTATCGAAGCCGAAGCTGCCATGCTCGGTCAGCCGATCTACATGCTCATCCCCGAAGTCGTCGGGTTCGAGTTCAAGGGCGAGATGCTCGAGGGCGTGACGGCGACCGACCTCGTGCTCACCGTGACCCAGATGCTGCGACGCCACGGCGTCGTCGGAAAATTCGTCGAGTTCTATGGAGACGGACTCGATTCGCTCTCGCTGGCTGACCGTGCGACGATCGCCAACATGGCGCCGGAGTATGGCGCGACGATGGGATTCTTCCCCGTCGACCAGAAGACGATCGACTATCTCGAGCTTACGGGCCGCGACCAGGAGCAGATCGAACTCGTCGAAGCCTACACCAAGCATAATGGCTTCTGGCGCGACGAATCGAATCCGATTGAATATTCGAGCACCCTCTCGCTAAACCTCAAAGAGGTGCAGCCCTCGCTGGCCGGACCGAAGCGTCCGCAAGACCGCATCGTCTTGAGCGAAATGCAGGGCCAGTTTTTGCTCGAGCGCACCAAGACCTTTGGCCACGAAGAGCCCAGGTCGGTTGAGACCACCTTCCAGGGAGAGACATTCGATCTCGAAGACGGTGACCTGGTCATCGCCGCCATCACTTCGTGCACGAATACGTCGAACCCGGCCGTGATGATCGGCTCGGGACTCGTCGCCAAGAAGGCAAACGAGCTCGGCCTCAAAGCCAAGCCATGGGTCAAGACTTCGCTTGCCCCGGGAAGCCGCGTCGTCACGGACTACCTCGACAAGTCGGGACTCACCGAGCATCTCGAGGCCGTCGGCTTCTTCACCGTGGGATACGGATGCACGACCTGCATCGGTAACTCCGGGCCGCTGCCCGACGAAATTCGCGACTCGGTCGTCGAGGGCGACCTCGTCGTCGGCTCGGTTCTCTCCGGTAATCGTAACTTCGAAGGGCGCGTCAGCCCTCACACTCGCGTCAATTACCTCGCGTCGCCGCCGCTCGTCGTAGCCTACGCGCTCGCAGGAACCGTGGACATCGATTTGCGAAACGATCCGATCGGTCAGGACCAGGACGGCAACGATGTCTTCTTGAAAGACATCTGGCCGACCAACGAAGAGATCCGCAACGAGGTGAATAACGCGGTTTCGAAAGAGCAGTTCATCAATCGATACGCGGACGTCTTCGAAGGACCTCAAGAGTGGAAAGAACTCGATGCTCCGGCGTCGCAGGTCTACACTTGGAAAGAAGAGTCGACATACATTCAGGAGCCTCCTTTCTTCGTCGACATGCCGCGTGAGACGCCGGCCATCAAGCCGGTTGAATCCGCGCGCTGCCTGGTGAAGTGCGGACACTCCACCACGACTGACCATATCAGTCCTGCTGGAGCTATCCCATCGGACGGACCCGCTGGACAATACCTGAAGGCTCACGGTGTCGAGCGTCAGTTGTTCAACAGCTTTGGCTCGCGGCGCGGCAATGACCGCGTGATGACGCGCGGGACTTTCGCCAATATTCGAATCAAGAACCTCCTCGCCCCTGGAACCGAGGGTGGATACACCACCTATCTCGGACCCGACGAGACGCCCGAAGGGCCTTTCCCCGGGCTGACGTACGAGAGCGATGTTGACCCCAAGAATGGCGAGGTCACGGATATCTTCCACGCCGCTGTGAAGTATCGGAAGCACGATATTCCGCTCGTCGTACTGGCCGGGAAAGACTACGGCATGGGTTCGAGTCGCGACTGGGCCGCCAAAGGTACGTTCCTTCTCGGTGTCAAAGCCGTGATCGCCGAGAGTTACGAGCGTATCCATCGCTCGAACCTCATCGGCATGGGTGTGCTACCGCTGCAATTCAAAGAAGGGGAGAACCCCGAGACTCTCAATCTCAGTGGTCACGAAACCTTCGACATCCACGTCGACGATTCGCTCGAGCCGCTGCAGGACGTCAAAGTCGTGGCGACCGACGAAGACGGTTCCACGACCGAATTCAACGCGCAGTGCCGCATCGATACGCCTGTCGAAGTCGACTACTTCCGAAACGGCGGAATCCTACACATGGTGCTCCGCAGAATGGCAAACGAGGGCTGAATCTAAGACCTCCTTGCTCGAAGCAGGATCGGCACCCACCGGTCCAAGGTCTCGAACGGCGCGTCACTCGACGCGCCGTTTTCTTTTTCCGTTTCCTTACGCATACCTTGTATGTAGACGCTGGTGCATAGACCCGTGATCGCCACCGCCCGGTGGGAGATTACGGCCGAGTTGAATGACGATATTGTCGTCGAGATTCACGAATCGCTCCTCTAGAGTCGGCCGGCGCGAGGCACTCTTTCGCGTGGTCGTCTCGGCCAGGCATCGAGGCCTCTGCTGAACAGGCGTTGCGTAGTGGGATCATCCTCGCTACATTGGCCGCGGATCATCGCAGAGTCAGGAGCCACGGCATGGCGACAGCATATACAGCCCAAGACATTCAGGTACTCGAAGGACTCGAGCCGGTTCGAAAACGACCGGCGATGTACATCGGTGGAACCGGCAAGACCGGCCTCCACCACCTTCTCTGGGAAATCGTCGACAACTCCATCGACGAGGCAATGAACGGCTTTGCGACGACGATCGAGGTGATCATCCACGATGATGGATGCTCAGCAACGGTCAGCGACAACGGGCGCGGCATCCCGGTCGACGAACACAAAGGCGGCAAGAGTGCACTCGAGGTCATACTCACCACCCTTCATGCCGGCGGAAAGTTCGATAATGCCAATTACGTAACGTCAGGGGGTCTACACGGCGTGGGAAGCTCAGTCGTCAACGCCTTGAGCTCCGAAATGATCGCCACGATCAAGCGGGACGGAAAGACCTATCGACAGCCTTACGAGCGCGGGCTGCCGCTGAGCGACGTGGTCGAAGAAGGCGAGGCACGCGGCTCGGGGACCGAGATTTTCTTTCGTCCGGACCCGGAAATTTTCGAAGACACGACCTTCGACCCCGAAGACGTCGCAGAAAGATTCGAGATCAAAGCATTCTTGAACCCGGGCCTGCGCATCGTCTATCGAGACGAAGTCAACGGCAAGCGGCACGAATACAAGCACGAAGGCGGCGTCTCTGACTTTTTGCAGAAGATCCTCAAGGACACCAAGCAGGCCCCCATTCACACCGACGTTTTGGTCTTCGAACTTCCCGAGGCCGAAGACGGCGTGACGCGGATCGAGATTGCGCTGCAGTGGACCGAAGACCACAAATCCGACATCCGCACATTCGCCAACGGGATTCCGACCCATGGCGGCGGAACCCACGAGAGTGGCTTCAAAGATGGCTTGAATAAGGCACTGCGCTCGTATCTCGAGACTCACGATATCGGCCCCAAGAGCCTGAACGTCATCAGTGAAGATATCCGCGAGGGCGTCAAGGCGATCGTCAGCGTCTTCATGCTCGACCCGCAATTTCAGGGACAGACCAAAGACAAGCTGAACAATCCGGGCGTGCGCAACATCGTCTCGAATCTCGTACGCATGGAGCTCGAACAATATCTGAACACACACGGCTCGACCGGTCAGGCAATCGCCAATCGCATCATTCAGGCGGCCAAGGCCCGGATGGCAAGTCGCTCGGCCTCACAGAAGGTCAAACGCAAGAGGGCCGTGAGTCATCGTCTAAATCTGCCCGGCAAGCTCGCCGACTGCTCGAGCACTGACCCCGACGAAAGTGAACTCTTCATCGT
>CAYFTY010000384.1:0-4977 GCA_964346045.1 uncultured Bradymonadales bacterium
TCTGGGCATCGGCTTCCGATACAACCTCGACGTCTTTACCTACGTGCCCTACTTCGGTCTGGCGGCCATGGGATACCTCGATTCACCGCGCGTGGCAGATGAATCGTTGAATGCCAACGCCGGCGCCAAATTCGTGCTCGGTGTCGACTATCGCTGGGACCGAGCGTGGTCGCTGGGCCTCGTTGGCGAGATTCACGCGCTGGTCAGCGACCTACGACGCTATCCGATCTACACGGTGTTTTCGGTGAACATCGGCTACCACTTCCGCCTCTGAGCTCGCTCATTCTTCGTACTTTTTGAGCTCACCCGTCTTATAACGCTTCCAGTAGTCGTCGAGTGCGGTCTTTACCTTTCCGCTCAGGATGATCACCCCGAGGATATTCGGGAAAGCCATCGAGAGGATCATCAGGTCCGAGAAGAGCACGACGTTGTCGAGGCTCGAGACACATCCAAGCCACACGAAGAAGCAGAAGATGTAGCGGTAAGGCTGCGTCTGATCGCGGCCGAAGAGGAAGGACCAGCAACGCTCGCCGTAGTAGCTCCACGAGATCATGGTCGAGAAAGCAAAGAGGACGACGGCCCCGCT
Organism: uncultured Bradymonadales bacterium; assembly: GCA_964346045.1. Lineage (GTDB taxonomy): Bacteria > Myxococcota_A > Bradymonadia > Bradymonadales > Bradymonadaceae > CAYFTY01. The sequence continues at coordinate 587 of CAYFTY010000384.1, forward strand.
CAAGAGCAGACCTGCCCACGAGGAAAGCGCCTCTTCGAATGCCGCAAAGGTCAGGTTTACGCCCGAGAGAGGCGCGGTAGCCGGATCTGCATACACGCCGGTCACGACGATCACGATGCCGGTCATGAAGCAGATGATGATCGTATCGATGAACGGCTCGAGCAGGGCTACGAGGCCCTCGCGAATCGGGTATTTCGTTCGGGCGGCCGAGTGGGCAATCGCCGCCGAGCCGACACCCGCTTCGTTACTGAAAGCCGCACGCTGAACACCGGTGATGAATACGCCGAGTGCGCCCCCGTAGAGTGCGTCGGGGTTGAATGCCTGACCGAAAATCTGGCGGACCGCCTCGGGCACGTCGGCTGCGTGAATCACGAGGATGGCGATCGCACTGAACACGTAGAGCACGCACATCGCGGGCACGATCTTGTCTGCCACCGAGCCAATGCGTTTGATGCCGCCCACGATCACCAGACCGACCAGGAGCGAGAGTACGATTCCGTAGAGCCATCCGAAGTGGGCACTGCCGCCATGGAATTTATTGGGGTTTTCGACTCGAAAGCCCTCTTTTTCGCCCCATTTCACGTCGCGACCCTCGACAATCGCAAATTCGATGTTCGAGAGACCCTCTCTCGGGATGTTGTAGTCAGCACCAGAGCGTGCGGCGACGGCTTCGAGCGAGACGCGTGATGCCCCGCCATACTCGGCCCAGTCGCTCTTCGAAATCGAGACGTCCGATACCGGATTGAAGACCATGCCGTCATCCGTCGTGAACTTCACGAGATGCTTCCGGTACTCGAGCTCGTGGGCCTCAGGGGCGTAGATATGAACCGTCGCTTCGGCCTTGCCTCCGCCGAGGGCCGGAATCAGCATCGTCATCGCGTCAAAGCTCTGGTTGGCCTGGAACATATTTCCGCCGCCCAGCGACCCACCGATGCAAAAGAGCGCGAAGACCACCGAGAGAACTTTGCCGAGCCCACCGAGTTTCTTCTCTTTGAGTCCTTCGCGAAGGTAGACCATGGGCCCACCTCGCACGTGGCCGTCTGCGTCGACCTCGCGATACATCTGGCCAAGCGTACATTCGGCAAATTTCGACGTCATGCCAAAGAATGCGGCGATCATCATCCAGAGCACCGCGCCGGGGCCGCCTACAGACACGGCGATGGCGACGCCGGCGATATTGCCAAGTCCGACGGTGGCCGAGAGCGCCGAGCTCAGAGCCTGGAAGTGACTGACCTCGCCTTCGTCGTCGGGGTCGTCATATGCTCCCCGCAAAACGTCCACAGCATGGGCCACACCGCGCAGATTGATGAAAGCGAAGCGAAAGGTGAAGAAGACGGCTCCACCTGCCAGCCAGAGCACGATGAACGGCATGCCGAGACCGGGAATCTCAAAGAAGAGCACCGACGCCATCGCATCGGTGATATCTCCAAGCGATTCGTTCAAGGTGTTTTGCATCTGGTCGACATCGCCACCGGTGAAAATGCCGAGGACAGCGATGAAGAGAAGCAAAACGATGATCGCGGCATACTGCCGCCCGTACTTGGTCAGAGCGTTCACGTGGTTTTCCCGTATTGGGGGCCGCTAAGGGCCTTGAATCTTGCAATGTCGGGCGTTCTACCAAAGCCTCGCGCGGGTCCGCAAGGGCTTGGTGCTCCAAGAACGCAAAACGGCCCGGCGTGAACCGGGCCGCATCGTCAGAGATCGATGATTCAATCAGAGTGAGTGAGTCGTGATGGCGGTCACACTGAAGAAATCGCTGTTGTCGCCGACCCAATCTTTATCGTCGCCGTTACGAAGCACCGTCCAGATATCGTAGGTGCTGTCCGCGAGGCTCGGGTCGAGGACATTGGGATTGGTCGCCGTGAAGGTCACGGTGTCTCCGCCTGGCGACATCACTGCTTCCTCGATGAATACTTCGCAGCGATCGATGCTGATCGCCTCTTCTTCTTCGTCGTAGCAAAGCGCATCATCGAAATCGACGCCCGGGTTGCCGAAGACGACGGTGGGCTCGCTCGAGCGCGGGCTCAGGGCCAGAATATCGGTCTTGGGGATGTTCAACTGGTCTTCGATGCAATCGCGTGAACCCACGACGTAGACGTTTCCGGCCGAGTCGAACGAGAGCGGCGGACGAATGTTGGTGTAGGCTTCGAGGTTCCCCGAGGTGAGTGCGCAACCGGTTCGCGGCTGGCTTCCCTGCTGAACGCCACCGGGCAGACCGAGCGCCACACGCCGCGGGATGCAGAATGCTTTGTCGAGCTGCGTGTCAGCCGGGATGTCACACGTATGAATCTCGCCGCAGGCAGCATCACCGCTGCAGGGCTCGCCGAGAGTTTCGCTCTCGAGTTCGAGCATGAGCACCACATTCTGCTGCACGGTACAGCGGTCGTTATTCCCGCAGATCTCTCCGGGGCCGGTACAATCTGCATCGCTCTGGCAGGCGGCATAGTCCATGGGAGCGTTGAGCAAGAGTGCCAGGACCGAGCCATCGCGCGATATCGCACTCGGAATATTCGAACTGAAGAACGAGCCGACGTCGCGGAAGTTCGAAGCGTCGACGGTGTACATCGGCTCGCCCTCGACTGCCGCCCCCATTTCGCCGACAAGAATCTCCAGGGTTACGAGCGTTGCATTGTAGAGAATCGCTGTGTTGCTGGGCGGATGGATGTACCATGAACCGAGGTTGTTATCCGTGCTTCCGATGACTCCAATCTCAGTCTCGGTACCGCTCGGAATCTCGCGGAAAAACGCGACTCGATTTTCTCCGTCGATCTTCGAGTAGCTCACGTAATTGCCCTGCACGCGAATCTGCGAAACCCCCGCGGCCACGATGCTCTCTTCACCCAGCGAAAAATCGGGATTTACCGGACGGGCCTTGACGTCTTCTAGACCCGCGTTCTGTTCGGCGTATACGAAATGGCTTTTGTCTTTGGTCAGCCAGCACCCGCGGTCACACGCGACGTCGTCGGGATTGAGTTTGATGTCTTCGCCGGTCTGGGTGTTCAAAAGACGCAGCTCGATCTCATCGGTATCGAGGTTCTCGCGCTCGTAAGACACATAGAAATCCTCGGGCGTGATGTTGTTGCCATTATTATTGTTGACGTTGTTGGTGCTGTTCGAAACACCACCATCGTTGTTGGCGTTATTTCCGGCGTCCGGGTCGGTGTTGTCTCGCACGCACACTTCCATGCGGCAGAGCAGCCCGGATGCGCAGTCGGCATCCGTTGTGCAAGCTTCTCCCTCGCCCGCGAGTTGGGGCTCATCGTCGCCAGAGCAAGCCGTCAGGAGCAGCGCCGTCACGAACGCACTCGTCCATATCCATGATCGTCTCATTCATCATCCTCGAAGATGTTCCAATTCAAACGCATGATGCGCACCGCACGGTCTACCCAAATGCCTCGTGTACTTCAAGCTTCGCCTCATGACCACTCACCCTGCCGGCCCGCCGCAAGCCCGTCATGAGCCGTGCCGTTGCTTTGCTCGCTGCCAGAGGCTTTCGAGTTCGTCGAGGGCCAGTTCCTCGGGCTTTTTTCCGCTTTCGCGCACCGATTCGAGGACCAGCGCGAATCGCGCTTCGAACTTCATGGTTGCGTGGTCGAGCGCCGCCCCGGGATCGATGTCGAGTTTTCGCGCCACATTGCAGACTGCGAAGAGCAGGTCTCCAAGCTCGTCGATTTGAGCACTCTTCTCGCCAGATTCGACCGCCGAGCCGACCTCGGAAGTCTCCTCGCGGACTTTTTCGAGCGCGCCCCATGCATCTGGCCAGTCAAAACCTACGTCGGCTGCATCTCTGGCCGACTGAACCGCTCGCTGCAGAGGATCTTCTTGCTCGTTCATTCCAAGGACTCGCTTGAACCTGAGGGAGTAACAGGCGTAGAATACCAGCAGACGAAAGTCACCCCGTTTCGACCACACGCAGGTAATTCGCCCGAGTGACCTTTCACCGGCCCGATGGCACGATGTGCACAATGATGTTGAAGGCTGTCACCGCTTTTCTGGTGGCTTCCTCGGTCTTCTTTGGCGGGATCTCTCAGACGGTTGCTCAGGAACGCGACCAGTCTCTCGAACAAATGCTGGCAGACGCTGATCTCGAAGGTCGAGCCGTCGATCGTTCGGCGGTCGAAAAGTCGACGGTTTCAGAGGTCAATCGCAAAGTCCAGTGGCGACTTTTCAAACGGGTCGCAGAGGATGGAGCCAGCGGTGTCGACGAGCTCGCGGCTCTCGAAGCCGACGGACGGAGCCTCGGCTATGTCAACCAGCCAACGATCGCGCTGGCCGTCACCAAGATCGCTTCAGAGGAGCAGGACCTGGATACAGGTCATGAGATGTTCCGCGCGGCGAAACATCTCATGACCTGTATCCAGGTCCTGCTCCTCTGAAGCGATCTTGGTGAC
>CAYFTY010000385.1:0-4970 GCA_964346045.1 uncultured Bradymonadales bacterium
CGTATCGCGCCAGATCTCTTCGGCGGTCGTCTTGGCATGGGCCTCGGGATTGGCGGGATTCTCAAATTGCTGCAGCATGATGCCGTTTTCGTGTTGCTCGACAATCTGCCTGGCCTTATCGACAGCGCCCTGCATCCCTGCAGCGCCCGGGGTCAGTACCAGCTCGGCTCCAAGAGCTCTGAGGAGCGAGCGCCGCTCGAGGCTCATCGTGTCGGGCATCGTCAGCACGAGCTGGTAGCCGCGGGCGGCGCACACGTACGCCAGTGCAATCCCGGTATTTCCAGACGTGGGCTCGACGATGAGCGAAGTCGAATCGATGTCGCCGCGTTCTTCGGCCGCAGCAATCATATTGGCGCCGATCCGGTCTTTGACGCTTCCCAGGGGATTGAAAAACTCGGCCTTCCCGATGATCTCGGCGTGGCAGTCTCCAACGACCTTATGAAGTCGGATCAGCGGCGTGTTTCCCACCAGATCGACGATGCTTTCGTAGATAGCCATGCGGCTCCTTTGCAGGCCTCAGCCTTTGGCTTCGGCTGCCTGCGGAACTTCGTAGCCATCGATACACGAGAGAATCTCGAGCGCGGCCACATAACGTCCAAACGGTGGCATGATGTAGGCCCCGACGACCCGGTCGGTGAGTTCGACGAGGGTCTCTTGCGCAATCTTGACGCCTTCGGCGCGCGCGATGGGTCCGCTTCCGGCAGACTTCATGCGCTTGCGAACATCCTCGGGCACTGCCATCCCGGGCACCTCGTTGTGCAGGAATTCTGCGTTGCGGTAGCTCGCGAGTGGCAGCAATCCCACCAGAATGGGTACATCGAGGTGCTCGACATCAGCGAGGAATCGGTCGAGCAAGTCGGGATCGTAGACCGGCTGCGTCATCACGAACGTTGCTCCAGCAGCCACCTTTTCTTCCAGACGTCGGATCTCACGATCGTAGTCCTTGGCTGCCGGCTCGGCTCCGCAGGCGCAGTAAAAGCTCGTCACATCCCCGACCTCTTTTCCGGCCGGATCGATACCGCGGTTGAAGTTCTGGATCATCCGCAAAATGCCAATGCTATCGAGGTCGAAGACCGCCGTAGCATGCGGATAATCGCCGACCTTGGGCGGGTCGCCCGTAATCACCACCAGATTGTTCAATCCCATGGCTTCAAAGGCGAGGATATCACTCTGAATGCCCAGAAGATTGCGGTCACGTCCGCAGAGGTGGAGGATCACTTCGATATCGAGCTCACCCTGGACGAGCGAAGCCATCGCCCAATTTGCCATGCGAACCGACGCACGTGGTCCGTCGGCGATGTTGATGACATCGACGCCACCTGCCTGGAGCATCTCGGCCGCTGCGATCGCCTTTCGTGGCTTGAGACCGGAGGGCGGATTGACTTCGACGCTGACCACGAAGTTGTCTCGGTGCAGTCGCCTCGACGCTTCGGTCTCTCCCTCTTCTTTGACCCGGTCTCGATAGACGCGTTCGACCTTGGCCGCGAGCATCGACCGCTCGCCCGGCGGGATGGGGTTGTTTCCGAGGTCCTCGCTCGCCTCGACGAGCGAAAGCCGCGAGACGTTGCGCGTGGCCTTTCCACCGCCCATCATTCGCGCGGCATCGGCAATGCCCTTGATGTGCTCGGGACCCGTGCCACAGCAGCCTCCCACGACGCGTACGCCGGCTTTGAAGTAGCGGCGTCCGTACACAGCGAAGTACTCGGGCGTGGCCATGTAGATCAGTCGTTCGTCGACCTTTCGGGGATAACCAGCGTTGGGCTGAGCGCTGATGGGCACACCACGTCCCACCATGTCTTCGACCACGTCGAAAATCACGTGCGGACCCTCGAGGCAGTTGGCACCAACGACGTCGGCACCCCATTCTTTGAGCAACAGGACGGCGCGTTCAGGACCCGCGCCATCGGCTGTCTTCTTTTCGGCGTCGAATGCCAGCTGGGCAATCACGGCAATCTCGGCGTCGACCTCTCGAACCGACTCGAGCGCGAGTCTGATTTCACTGATCTGCCGAAATGTTTCGAGGATGATGACGTCAACGCCCTCGTCGATGAGAAAGCCCGCTTGCTCGCGATAGGCATCGCGGATGTCTTCGAGCTCGGCATCGGTCAGCATCGCGGGGTTCGAGCCGGTCGGCCCCATCGAGCCGGCCACGAATACTGCGTCCTGCGCCGCTTCCCGGGCGATTTCGACACCTCTACGATTAATTTCTTCGACCTTGGCTTCGAGGCCGTGGCGCCGCAGCTTCATACGATTTGCGGCGAAAGTGTTCGTCGTGATTACGTCGGCTCCGGCCGAGATGTAGTCGAGGTGAACCTCTTTGACGAGCTCGGGCTTGGTGACGTTCGCATCATCAAAGCATTTATTGATGAAGATCCCCCGCTCATAGAGCTGGGTGCCGATGGCTCCATCAAAAACGATCGGTGCGTTTTCGAGGGTCTCTAAAAAAGTTTTTTTCATCCTGAAAATCCGAGAAACATCAACGAATCAGCGCCGGCGACACTAGTCGCTGCGTCGGTGGGTTGCAAGCCATCAAGCGTTCTGGAGCAGTGCCCTGACCTCACCCCTCAAAGCATCGATCTCCTCGTGGTATTTCCCACGGTCAGCCGGCGAGGCCGTCTCGGCCTGATACGATCGGAAGGCCAGGAGCGTTGCGGCTCTGACATAGGCCTCTTTGTCCACGCCCAACGGCAACCAGTCGTCCGAGCGTCGGCGCGTCCAGTAGGGGATGATATCGGCATGCGCGGCGGGCAAAACTCCAGCGCTGGCTTCTCGCTCGAGAAAGCGTTTGATCACGGCATGCTCACGATTCAACGACCACTGCGTCATCATGAACATCACACCGCCTGCGGCGATGACGAGCAGGCAGGCGAGCAAGAGATAGAGGCTTCCACCCGTCATACTGCTTGCTGTTGCCAGGCCGTTCCAGGTGGCGTGGCAGATCACCGCGGCGACATAGCCGGCCAGCAGAGCGATGGGCCACTGCATTTTGGGTCGATGCCGAGCCCAGCCGATCGCCATGCCGATCAATGCACTCGAGATGCAGTGCACGAGGGCTGTGAAGAGCGTGCGGATCACCACGGTGCCGATCAAGGTCTCTGTGTCGGTCGCCTGGGTGAAATAGAGAAGGTTCTCGAGCGCTGCGAATCCAAGACCGGTCGCGGCGCCATAGATCAGACCGTCGGTTTCGTTATCGATGTGACGAGACAAGACCAGACCGACGAATACGAGAGCTTTGGTGAACTCCTCTGCGATCGGAGCGACCACGACGGTCGAGATGAATCCGCCAATTTCTGCGCCGAGGAGTTCGACCGCCAGTGCCGAGGGTAGGAGGCTGAGTGAGCAACCGATGCAGGTGCCACCGATGGCTCCCCACGCAAAGGTGACGAGTACCAGCCAGAACGGCTCGCGCTCGTACCGATCCAGCCAGTAAATGAAACTCAGGTAGGCAAAGATGACGAGGGTAGAGCCCGCCATGGCCACGAGTCCGATCGTGGTGTTCATCAGGCCCCTCAGTCGCCCCTGGTGGTCGTTTCGGCTTCAGATGGCTCGAGCAACTTCGAGGTGAGCTGCGGGACTCGGTCGAATTGGCGCTCGAACCCCCGCACGATGTGTAGAATTCCGCGTCCTTCGGGCTCGCTGGGGTCCTCCCCGTAGAGCAGGATATAACGCGCCGAATTGAGCTGACGGATGTACTGCCCCTTGATGTCGCGCACCGAATTCAGCGTGTATTCCATGAGACCGCCGATCGCCAACGTTCCCAGGATACCGCCGGCCCAGCCAACCGCACCAACCCAGTTGGGCACGTCGGTGCGACCGATCCGCATCAAGACGCGATGATAGAGGTCGAGGTTCTTCTTGTAGATCGTATTGGCCGCATCACCGAACGTCGGTCCCGACCCCATACGTCCGAAGAGCACATAACCGAGTGTAGCGGGCACCCCGAGCTTCACGCCTGCGCGGATCGCCTGAGCGAGTAGGGGGTCGTGCGCGATCTCGCGCTCCATCAGGTCGTCGAGGCGCTCCCGAGCCATCGCGAGGTCGTCGGCATTTTCGATTTCGGGAAGGTCCTCAGCGGCTTTCTCCCACATCGCATCTTCGAACTCGGTGAAGAGTCGATTCAGCAGAGTCTGTAGCTCTTCAGAGCTGACGACCTCGCGTTCGAAGGCTTCTGTGAGTTTGTCGTGTGTGTAGGTCGTGGTCGAAAACTCCGGGCCACCGACGGTCTTCGAGACTCCGCTGGCCAGATTGCGCACGCCGACCAGAATGTCGCCAATGCCTGTCTTGGGTGAGAGATTACGCCCCATCACCTTGCGCAGGCTCTTGAGGTTACGCTCCACAAAGTTGGGCACACGAGCGATCGCTTCGTCAAAGAAGGTATTGATCTGGGTTTCGAATCGCTCTTCCCAGACCGTGGGCAACTCGCCCTCGCTCATGTCGAATTCGATCGGTGCCTCGCTCATCCTTGCTCCATTCTGTGGCCTTCAAAAAACTCCGCCAGTCGCGACGCGGCTTCTACGAGTGTACTGGATTGCTGTGTGTAAGCTAATCGCAGGTGGCGGTCGAATCCAGCCCCGAAGCCATTGCCCGGAATCGTGACCACGTCTGCATGCTTCAAGATGGCTTCGGCGATCTCTACATCCGATGCTACTTGGCCGTAGACCTGCGAGAAGTCGAGGAAGAGATAGAATGCGCCGGCGTTGGGCATCACGTCGAGCCCGGGGATCTCTCGCATGGCATCGACGAATGCATCGCGCCTTTGTTGGAAAAGCACGCGTATCTTCGAGGTGATCTCGTCGTGATGAGAGAGTGCGGCGACAGCCGCCTTCTGCGCTGGCCAGGGCGCGCATGTCACCAGATGTTGATGGAGCGGCTTCAGCGCTTCGATCGCCGACGACGGCGCGACGATCCAGCCCAGACGCCAGCCCATCATCGCAAAGCTTTTCGAAAGGCCTCCGAGCTTGAGTCCATTC
>CAYFTY010000386.1:0-4968 GCA_964346045.1 uncultured Bradymonadales bacterium
GACACCCAGGACCAAGACTCCGAAAACGACTCGACCCAAGCGGAAAGTCGTGCGCAAGAAACCGGAGCGGACAGGGTCCAAGCCCCAGAAAAAACCCAAGCCTGAGCCCGAAGAAGAAGAGTCGGGTCTGACGCTTCCGGCACTGGACTATTGAACTAAACGCGAGAGGTCGTGTTGCGAAACCATTCCTTCATGCTTTTCATGATCGTCGTCTCGACGGCCTTCTTCTCGTCGTCTGCGTTCGCGCAATCGAGCGACCCAGCGAGAGCGCAGCAACACTTCGAGGACGGAGCAGCCCTCTACACCCAGGGGGACTACTCCAAAGCGATTGTCGAGTTTCTGAAGGGCCACGCGATCGCGCCCAATGCGATGTTTCTTTACAATATTTCGCTCTCGTATCTGAAACTCGAAAATGTACCGGATGCACTCGATGCAGCCGAAGAGGCCAAGACCTTCGAGGGTATGCCCGCGAAAGTCTCTCTCCGAAACGACGCCCGAATCGCGAGTTTTCGCTCGGTCTTGTCGGCAAATGACGTGGCTGAGGAGATCGCCCAGGCTGCGGAGGCTTCCGTCGAGGAGCCCATGGCCGAAAGGCCTGTCGATGACGAGGGCGGGATCGGAGGTCTGGGATGGACAGGAGTCGGTCTGGGAGTCGTCGGGACGGGTCTGGTCGTGGGTGCACTGCTCGTAAACCTGGGGGTGAGCTCGGATATTGACGCGCTCGAAGCCGAGGCTGCAGGCGGCGACCCCGATCGTTTTGATACGTTGAAAAACGACATTGAATCGGGGCAGTCGACCGGCAAGGTCCTGCTCTATTCAGGAGCCGGACTCGCGGCGACCGGGATTATTCTCTTGTTCGTCGACCTGGCGACCGGGTCCGAAAGTGATGCCTCGATGGGGTTGGCTCCAACCGAGGGTGGTGCACGAGCCGAATGGTCCATTCGGTTCTAGCTTTCATCGAAAACCAAAGCTGGTTATGATGTATGGAGGAATCCAAGTAGAGGTTGTCATGAAGCGTATCAAGGTTGTGATCCTGAGCTCTGTCCTCGCACTGGCGAGTTTTGCGTGCAGCGATGATAAAAAGTCGCCACAGCAGTTCCCCGGTTTCGATACGGGAAATAACGCAAATAACACCAACAACGCGAACAACCCGACCAATAACATGGTCGAGGATATGGACATGCCCGACGCCGAAGTCGATATGGGCAACAACAATCAGATGGAAGACGTTGGGGTCGACCTCAATGTGATGACGCCAGGCTTCTTGCACGGCATTTGGACCGTGAATGTTCTCGACGGTGACACCGAAATCGAAGGGCAATTCGCGACCTTTACCTTCCGCCACGAAGAGGGCGAGACCTCGGCGACCGGTATCTTCAAGACACAGCTGGGCGAGGGCGAGATGAACACCGTCGAGTGGTCGGAAGACACTCTGACGGCCTCGTTCAACGTTCGCGTCAACAATATCAGCGAACGGTTTGGTATCACGATGGGCACTGCAGACGACCAGAACACCATCACTGGCCGCTACTCGTGGGACAAGAACGGTACCTTCGGCGATGTAGAGCTGGTACGCGTCGAACAATAGGCGCGTTTTTCGGCAATTTTCCATTCCCCGCCCCGTGCGGGGTTTTTTGGTTCTTGCCGATCATCTTGGTGACTGGGCCCTATGATTCGCATCTGATATGGCCGGAAGGACACGAGAGGAGCGAGCGTGGAAAACGTATTCACCTACATTGCAGCCGACGCCCACGAAATTGTGGCTTTTGATCTGGGGCGTCTAGAGCGTCTTCAACGAGAGGGGTTCGAGGTTGATATCTGCGTTCCCGAAGGCCCGGGTCTGGCTGAGCTCGAGGCGAGATTCCGCGTCAGGAGCCTGCCGCCACTTCGCGACCCGACGAGCTACGCGACCTCCGCATTGCTGGTTCATTCGCATATGGTCGAACGGCCTCCGATGCTGGTCCACGGTGTTGGGACTCCCTGGGCATGGCTTGCGGCATGGTCGGCAAAGTCAGTTCAGGCAGATACCTGCGTTGCCACAGTCGAGCATCATGTCTTCGTGCCCGAGGATCTGCGAGGCGCACCAGGCGCAGTGCTCGCGGGGCTCGACGCCGTCACGGCAAGTCGCGCCACGCGGACCTTGAGGGGCGCGTATGCATGGCTCGGGCGTCAGGTCGACAAATATCTCGTCTCGAACGAGCGAGACTTTCGCATCCTCGATCATGAACAACTCGTCGACTCCTCGACTCGAGAGCTCGTGCTCGGGGGACGGGGCGTAGACATGGAGCTCTTTGCACCGAACGCAGACGATGCCCCGGATGTCGAAAGCGCGCGCAGAACGCTAAGACTCGGCGACTACCGCAGGGTGGTGGGAGCCGTCGTGCCCGAGGACCGTGCCAGTCGGACTATCCTTCGGGAAGTCATCGACGCGGTGAATCGAAGACACGCCTCGACGGGATGGATTCTCGTCGGCCCCAAACTCGGGATTGCAAGAAGTGTAAACGTCGAAAGTCCGGCGCCCCAGACGCTCTTTTCGAGCTATCTTGCGGCCGACCTCTGGCTCGAGCCCCTGCTGACGGACTGGACAGGCCTGAACCTGATGCGAGCAGCGGCTTCGGGATGTCCCGCTGCAGCCTTCGAAACGGCTGCTGCATCGACCGTCATCATGCAGGGTCATACCGGTGCATTCACGCAGCGTCGGTCATCCGAAGCGCTGATCGAACTCGTCGAAAGTCTGCTCGGAGATCCTTCGCGTCTGCGAGACCTCGGCGTGCGTGCTCGATCGCGCGCCGTATCACGTTTTTCTCGAGCTCAGATCGATGATCAGATTGTCCGGCTCTACGACCGCGTATTGCGACGGAGATTCATGTGAAGCTCAAGGATGATCCCATCTCGCTTTTTCTCGTCGTCGCGTGCGTCGTGCTGCTCGGGCTCTATCTCTACGAGGATTCACAACTACGGCAGCTCGACGAGGCCGAGCGAAGAGCCCAGGCCATCGATCTTTCGGCGCTCGCTGGCCAATCGTGTGAGAGCCACGCGGCCGGATTTCAAGGGCGTGCACTCACTCTGAAATGCGAAGCCGGTGAAGCTGATCTCATCGCAGATGCTATCGCAGGTGCCGCCCAGAGCGCGGGTTTTGACGAGGTCTGGATCTACACTCCGGCACAGACAAAACGCTGTCGAGTGGGTTCACAGCCCATGGACTGTGAACCCACCTGAAATCGGCCTTCGGGAAATTATTTATAAAAAATTGTAGATAATCTTGAAGTTCAGCGCTCGGTCGTCTAGACTGTCGTTCATGGCAGACGGGCGCGAAATCACACAGGAAGAGCTTCGAGATCGAGTCGTCTATGCACTGATGAGCCCCGTGGTACGCTTCGCGCGTGCCTTCGGCCTACCTCTCACCACCGTGCGTGATTGGTTCGAGATGGCCTACTACCACGAGGCCAAGCGGCATGACCTCAAGATGAAGGACATGGCCAAGCTGATGAAGATCAGCACGAGCAAGGTCTCTCTTCTATCTCGAGCGCTCAAAGAGAATTTCATCCGACCTGAGGTCGAAGCAGCTCTGCCTCGTCGCATCGAGTTCATGCTGTGGGCCGAGCCGCTCACCCTCGCCAAGATGAAGCAGGTTCTCGTCGATGTTTCGAACGACGAGATTCAGGAGGCGGTCGAAGAGCTTGTCGAAGAGGGGCGCGTCGTGCGCGAGGAGGGCGAATTTGCCCCGCTCTTCCGTCTGGATATCTCGACCGATCGTCGAGTCTGGGACACCTGGATCGCCCGAATCGACGGCCTCAACAACGCCATGCGCAACGTGAGTGATGCCGTCTACGCGCGTTTCTTCGAACGTGTCGACACGGCGTTTGCACGAACGCTCACCTTTCATATTCGCAAAAGTGACATCAAGAGGCTCGAAGAGCACTACGAGCAGCTTTTCGAACTCGTCAAAGAGCTCGATGAAGCAGCCGAAGACGATGAGGAGTCGATACCGCTGAGTCTTTCGGTCTTCTGGGCTGAACACGACATTCTCGGCAAGACCGAAAGTGCCGAAAGGAACGAAGAATGAGACAGCTGTTCATCATCATAATCGTCGCCACGATGAGCCTGGCGTGCAATGACCGTCCAGTCGATAGGACGCTGACCGAAGGCACGAATGTGCCGTTGGATCGTTCATGCGGACAGGGCGAGCAGGTCGTTCTTCCGAGCGGAACTGCGGTGTGCATCTACCCACATGCGATCGTCATCGAAACCGGATTCCAATGCCCTGCGTTCATCCCCCATCGATTTGATTTTCAGAGCTTCTCCTCGTGTGATTCACGCATGGAGTTGCCACGCATCGATCTCGACTTTTTGAATTACCGTGACCTTCAGCAGTGGCCGGATACGAGCTGGGACGTCTCGGAGCTTCCCGTAGAGCTGCCTGAGACCAACCAACTAGATCTCCTCTGGGTGATCGATAATTCGGGATCCATGTGTCAGGAGCAGGAACAGCTGCGTGAATCGTTCGATCGTTTCATCGGCGGACTGGCCGAAAAGAACGTCGATTTTCATCTCGGGATTACGACGACACAGATGCTCGACGACTATCCACTCGAGGTGGTCGCCGGGCCGGGGCACTTGCAGTCTCAACCACAACCTGTCCCGGGTTTCGACCGCTCCTGTCAATTCGCTGTCGATCAAAATGGCGAGATTATCGAGGGGGATTATGCGCCGATTCGCTCGCAATTGGAGGCAGCGGTTGCCTGTATGGCGACGCCTGATGCCTCGCTTCTCAATATCACCGATGACGAAATTCGCTGTGCTCTCGAAGGTCTGCCAGCGGGCTGTTCGATCCCACGCGCCGGATGCGGAGGAGCGAACGGGCCGTGTTCACCGACCGATATTTTTCCTGCTCCCTCGACCTACCGACAGATTCCGAGAGTGTTGCGAAGCGCAGACTACCAGGGTCCTAACGGCCTCGACATCGAT
>CAYFTY010000387.1:0-4967 GCA_964346045.1 uncultured Bradymonadales bacterium
TCTGTAAAGAGGCACCCCCGCCGACCGCAGCCCCACCGACAGCCAGGGGAATCACCCCGCCGATGGTCGTGAGCGCCGTCATGACGATGGGGCGCAGACGCACCTTTCCTGCCTCGATGAGCGCCTCTTCGCGCGATGTGGCCTGGCGTATTAAAACGTTCACCCTGTCAACGAGCACGATTGCGTTATTGACGACAATCCCTACCAGAATGATCAGACCGACGCCGGCCATCACGTCGAATGCCGTATCGGTGAGAAAGAGCATCCAGTAGACGCCGAGAAAGGCGAACGGAATGCTCAGCACGATCACAAAGGGTAAGACGAAGCTCTCGAAAAGGATGCCCATCAACAAAAAGACGAAGACAATGGCCATCAAGAGGGCAAACTCGCGCTCTTCGGCGTCGGATTGAATCGCCTGAAATCGGCTTCCCTTCTTGACGCTGTATCCGCGCGGCAGTTCGACCCCTGCGAGCACGGCATCGATCTCGAGGCCGAGCTGCTCGAGGTCATCGCGCTGAGTCATCACCTGCAGCTCGACCTGAGTCTGACCGTTGGTGCGCTCGATTTCGTTATACCCCTCGGCCACTTCGGTCGACGTGAGCGTACCGATCGGGATGCCGGCACCACCGACCGGGGTCGGCAGGGCGAGTGTATCGAGAGAATCTTTTGACCGGGTCATCTCGGGGCGCGTTCGCACCCAGAGCGCGACGTCTTCGCCCTGATAGTTGACCTGGCCAATGCGACGGCCGCGCAGCGCATAGTCGATAGCGCCCCCGACCATCAGCGGTGAGACGCCGAGACGCTGTGCGGATTGCGAATCGACCGAATAGCGCAGCTCGAGAGCGCGGGCATCGTCCTCACCGACGACGACATTCATCACGCCGTCGACACGCTTGAGCCTCATGGCCACACCGCGGGCAAGCTGCGCCAGCCTCTCGGAATCACGCCCGAGGAGATCGACGGTGACCTTTTGTTCGACCCCGTCACCGCCCCAGCCGATGCGCCAGTCGGTGCCCGAGCGCTTGGGGAAATTCTCTTTGATGTACTCGATGATCTCGTCACGTTCTTTGTCGCGCTCTTCAATCTCGTCGAGAAAGAGTCTGAACTGGGGGCGGCCCCACATGCCGCCCATGCGCGTCATGTAGGTACGCACCTCGAGCTCGTCTTGATGTTCTTCGATCCAGTCTTCGTACTCGTCCATGCGCTCGACGCGCTCGGCAAAGGTCGACGAGGCCTCGAAGTCAAAGAAGATGCGCACATCGTTGATATTTCCCTGCAGCTTGTCGGTGCGTTTGAGGTGCTTCATCGGATAGTACATCGACGCCAGGAGCCCGGCGATCACGAGCACCGATGTCCCTCGGTTTCGCATGCACCATGCGAGGGCGCGACCGTACTGCTCCTGGACCTTTTCGATCGCGCCCACCCGCGCCACGTCGGTCCCGGTGTCGATCCAGGTCAGCGAGAGCGGAATGAACGCCAGGCTCACGATCAGGCTCGCGATGAGCGAGATGCAGACCGGGTAGCCGATCTTGCCGAGATAGAAACTGATGGTCTCGCTTCCCGACATGAGTACCATCGGTAAAAAGACCACGATCGTCGTCGAGGTCGCTACGATGATGGCGAGCCCGACCTCTCCCGCCCCGCGCGGTGCTGCCTTGATGATCGGCTCACCGAGCATGCGACGTCTCTGGATGGCTTCGGTGACGACGATGCTATTGTCGACGACCATGCCGACCGAGAGCATCAACCCCATGAGACTCAGCGCGTTCAGCGATGAACCGGTGAAGTACATCACGACGATCGTAATGAGCAGACTCAGCGGGATCGCCAGAGCGGTAACGGCCGTCATGCGGCCGCGCCGCAAAAAGAAGAAGAGGATGATCACGGCAAAGAGACCGCCCCAGAGCGCAGTCTCGGTGAGGTTCGTGAGGCTGCCCTCAATCACCTTTCCCTGGTCGAAAAAGACCGAGGTCTCGACGTTGACGCCCGGGCCGCTCGTAATATCGCGCAGTGCATTGCGTACATTTTCTGCGGCATCGACGGTGTTCTGGCTCGTCTCTTTGTAGATCGCGACGATGTAGCCGTCGATACCGTCGACGCGGTAAATTTCAGCCGCATTTCGCTGCGAGACGACGACGTTGGCCACGTCGCTCAGCACAAGGCCGTCGCCGATGGGCAGTTTTTCGAGTTCGCGTACGTCTTTGAGCTTTCCGAGCACGCGCAGCGGATAGCGTTGGTCGCCATGAACATCGACGACGCCCGCTGAGAGGGTGAAGTTGTCGTTCTGCAGGGTCTCGATGAGCTGGGCAACCGAGACTCCGGCTGCGTTGGCTCGTTTATCGTCGACCTCGACCGTAACCTCGAGCGGATTGGTGCCCATGACGTCGACACGAGATACGTCGGGTAAACGCTCGAGGGGTTTGATGAGTTCATGGTCGAGCACGGTGTCGGCTTGAGACGTACCGCTGCTCTTGACCCTCGCACCGATGAATATCATCGGGTCTTCATTGGGGTCGAATTTCCAGATCATCCAGCGTTGAACTTCGGGCGGAAGTTCAGGTCTGACGCGCTCGAGCCGGTCGCGTACCTGATTGTAGGCGTTGGTCATGTCCGTGCCGTCTTTGAACTGCACGAAGAAACCGGCATCGGTCGTCTCGGCCCGGCTGCGAATACCCTCGACGTTGCGCACCGTGCGCAGCATCGACTCGACCGGCTCGACGATGTCGCGCTCGATATCCGAGGGCGTCGAGGGCACCGTCGGGATCGTGACGTACAAGAATGGAGGAGTAAATCCGGCAGGCAGAAGCTGCAGTGGTATGCGATCGAGAGCGAGGACTCCCATCACCATGCTCGCGACCAGGAGCATGGCCACCGTCACCGGCCGTTTGACGGCCAGTTTGGGTAAAAAGAAGTCTGGATCATCTTTCATCAGCGTCTCGGATCGTTACGTCATATGCATCGAGGAGCGTGCCCGTCAGGCGCCTCAGCGAAACTTCGGCCTGCAGCACATCGACGGCAGACTGCGCGTTTCTGAGTTCTGCGTCTCCGAGCGCCGTCTCTTGCTCGAGCACCTCGAAGTACGTCGCCAGACCTGCGCTGTATTTTTCCTGCAGCGCCTGCAAGTTCTTGCGAGCGAGGTCGACCTCGTCTGTCGAGAGTTCGAGCCGCTTTCGTTGCGTCACGAGCACCCTGCGCGCCTGTCGCACCAGTTGTTCAACCTCTCGAACGGCCTGAGTCTTCCTTATTTTTGCGCGCTCGACTGCGATCTGATTGGCATCGTGGGTATTTTCGGCGAGCCCGTTGTCGAGCGGCATCACGAAATTCAAACCGACGAAAACGCTGGTGAAATCGAGACCTGCGACCTGCTCGAAAGCCGCCGGCACATCTTCGGCGAGCGATGCCTGCGAGATGCGGCCGATCGCGTCGAGCTGCGGCTTAATGTCATTGCCGCTTCGTCGCAGTTGGAGCTCGTTGGCCTTGATATCCTGGTCCAGAATCTCGATGTCGGGATTGGTTTCGAGGGCAGTCTTCAATAATTCGTCGTTGGACGGCACCGGGCCTGTCGAAGCCGGCAGCATGTCAGGCGGCTCGGGAATCGACTCGCCGTAATTCGCCCCCATCACCTTCTGCAGGTTCTGCCAGGCATCGGTCGCTGCCGTCTCTGCGAGGAGCAAGGTCTGCTCAGATGCCGCAATGCGCTGGTTGATGATATCTCGCTCGAGCTCGGCGAGCTGCCCCGCTTCGATCTGAGCGATCGTGAGCTCGGCGATGGTCCTCGAGCGCTCGAGACTCGCCTCGACAGTCTCGACTTCTTTTGAGGCGCGCACCCACGACCAGTAGGCATTGAGCACTTCAGCCGTCAGATCATGGGCGGTCCGCAGTCGCTGCAGCTCGACTACGGTCTGATTCTGCTCGGCGATTGCGAGCGGTAGATCATTGAGGTCACGGCCGAACCCCCTCAAAATCGGCTGCGTGATCGAAAATTGAAGCAGGTTTGCGTAGTTTGGCCCGATCGTTCTCGTCTCGGAGATGTTGAACTGAGGTACGTTGAAAGGAATCTCTGCCTCGCTGCGATTGAAATCGACCTGCAGGCTCATCTGGGTGCCATAGACCAACTGCTTTGCGAGGGTTGCGCTCAACGAAAGGAACGTGCTGGTACGGACACCGTCTTCGATCACTCCCGCGCTGGGTTGTTCGTCGTAATTGAACCCTCCGGTCGCGCTCAGTGTGAACGGACGAATACTCTGCTGCGCCCTGACCTGCTGTGCCGCTTCGTCGACCGAAAGGCCGACCTCGGCAAAGCGCGGATTATCCTGAATGGCATTCTGAATGGCGTCCTGGGGCGTAAGCGCGTGCAGCCCGGGTGCATACAGGAGCAGGGCCACTGCCATGCTCGCCCATATCATTCTCGACATGCTCTATCCTCGGCTTGGGACGCGCCCAACTATGCCGTCATCTAGGATGTATGAGCAAGCGGCAGAGATTCGGGGAGATGAGGCGAATCGTCAGCGACATTCGAGAATTCGCAGCTCGTAGCGAGCAACTTCACCATCGACCTTCTGAATGGTGCTTTCGGGCCAGATCTGGCCCGGAGCCATCTTTGGCGAGCCCGAATATACGACGAGCCAGTCGCGCCGGTCGAGGACTTCGTCATCGGCATCGTAGGCAATGCTCTCGAGCTTGAGCTCCCGGATATAAGTCGTTCCCGTATTTTCGATACCCCATTCGGCTTCGAAATATCCGGCCGACGAGACCCCCGAACTGCGCTCGCGAATCTCGAGATCGATATTGGCTCGCATCGCGCCGACCACCGACGGTTCGATCGTCTTGCTGGCCGGGTATTCGAGTGCCGGTCGCGCGTCGATCTCCACGACCTCGAGGATCACCTTTTCGAATTTCGTCGGCGCCGAGATCGTCGTCGAATAGGGACTCCGATCTCCCGGGCGAAGGGTAGCGTCATGGGATTC
>CAYFTY010000388.1:0-4966 GCA_964346045.1 uncultured Bradymonadales bacterium
CCTTGTAAGGCGTGGCGTTGATGACCGCCTTCTTCGCGCCAAGCAGGATATCGTATCCATTCGGGATGCCGTCGCCGTCGCGGTCGGCGACAGCCCACTCGATGATCTCGATCTCGGGTCCCATCTGGTCGTGAGCTGGCCCCACAACCCCGCCATCTACGTAGGCGAACGCCGTGTCGGACTTGTTTCGCAGCACGACCTGGTGATGCCCTTCGAGCCAACTTGGAAACCGCGGCTTCAGTCTTTCGTCGTACTCCGAAAAGACGCCGTCGTCTTGCTGCTCGAGCCGTTTAGGTATCGTAGGAGTTTGTGCTGTGGAGGCCTCCGGCGCAGGCTCCGCTTCAGCTATCGGCCGGGAGGGCTCTACTGTCTCGGCGCCCTGCAGGTCGCCCTGATTTCGGTCGCACGACCCCAGAAGAATGGCGAATATCGCTACGTAGATGACGTTCATGACACGTTCAACGTAACGGCATCGTTTTGGATCTACATTCAAGAAACAAAAGACGCCCACGTCTTCAGGCGTGAGCGTCTGGGTTTGGATATCTTGCGGGTCTACTTCGGCGAGATGCGAAGTACGCGGTTCTCGACGTTATCGACTGCCCAGAGGTTGCCGTCGACATCGATGGCGAGCCCCATCAAGCCGCCCTCTTCGACTTCGCTCGAGAGGTCGAGCCAGTCGAGCAGCTTTCCGTTGAGGTCAAATGCGTAAATCTTCGAGGTAGCATTGTCGGACACGAAGATCGTGTTGTTGCGAATCTCGAGACCTGAAGGACGCACGAGACCCACCGCGTCGCCGTCGACGAGCGTTTCGATCGTAGCGTCGGGAAACCAAAAAACCAGAGCGCAGCGTCCGCCTCTTAAATCGTACTGTGGAGCATGAAACTGTCCACCGTGCGTAGACGTCGAGTACGACACATTCGTGCAGCGTGGAATTCACCGCAGATCCTGCGAATCTTCCGTGTTAGCCCCCTGCGCACATGAAAAATTTTTAATCTTATGTCTCATGACGAGACGCTGCCGCGCGTACATATAAGCGCTGTTGGCAAAGAGGCCAGCTAGCTCTCCGCAAATTGAAGTTTTCAGGTTGATATTCTTGCGACTCAACTTGCAGGCTCAACTCGAATTGCCTCTCTATCTTTTCTACGTACCGGGGAGTCCTCGTTCTTTAGTGTATGGTTGGATATCGACGGCACGGTGCTGATGGCGGAGCACACCGAGGAGACGCGACGCGTCGATGGCATAGGAGCCACTCGCGCTCAGCGGCCGAACCCTCCCGGCACGACGAGCTCACCCACCTTCTCGCCGCCAACCGTCCACACACCGACAAAGTGATGATCCAATCGCACGAACCGATCGCGGGTCGCCCACAGAAGCGTACCCGGTCGGCCGCCGTGAGCAAGGTATCCGTGTGGTTTCTGGTCGGTCTTCGGCACGGGCGCCGCTGGCGCTCGGAAGTCGTGCGCCATTCTTCCTGTGGACCACTCGAACACCTGCACGCGCTGCCCTTCGGCGAGAATGGCGATCTGGTCGCCCACTGGCGACCATTGAATGCGCGACACCTCGTCGAACACCCATGTCGCGTCGAGGTGCTATTTCAGCGGCACCGTGCGAACGATCTCGCCTCGTTCGACAAAATCGAAACGGGGGCGGATATACGGCGTGTCGAGCAGCTTGCGACGTTCGAAATCGAGCTCGTAATCGGTGTTGTAGATGACGAGCCGGCCATCAGGCCCCCAGGCTGGGTCGGCGCGGACGTTCATGCCTGTCGGAGCCACGATCCAGGCGCGCCAGGGAGGCCGAACCTCGAACACCGCAATCTCGATCGGTTTCGGTGACAACGTCTTCTGCTCCACGAACCAGGCGCCATCGCGCGAGAAGCTCGGGCCGTTACCGCGCTCCCCGGCGGGTTTTCGATGCACGACTTTCTTCGCGACAGGATCGAAGACGACGACCGCGTCTTTGGCACGTCCGACGACGCTTTCGAGCTCGTCATTCCAGGTCATGGGATACATCCAGGGCGCGCCTCTCGGTCGTTCCGGAAGCCATTGATCGAGCGGTTTCACGTCGATGAGCGAACCGGTGTCCGTGAACAGCTCGTCGCCAACCCAGACCGAGCGCACGCCGTGATCACGACCGTCGTCGGGGAGCGCAGTCGCGATGAAACCCTCCGGCTCGACGATACCGATGGCGTTGGTGCCCACGTTGGTCACCAGCCGTTCGCCCGACGGATGCCAGTGAAGCAGTTCGCGGCCCGGCCACCCGACAAACTCGGGGTAGGGAAACACGCTGCGTAGCCTGGCCGTCTCGAGGTCGATCAACACGACGGCACCGTCGCCTCGGTCGATGTGCGTGCAGGCGGCAGCCAGAAGTGATTCGGAAGGGTGGACCGCGACGTTTTCGATCAGGCAGCCGTTCGGCCACGCGGCGTTTGGATCGCTGGGCCAGGTCGGTGTCTGCATGAAATCGACGTCGGTTTTGAGGCTCTGAGTATCGGCCGAGGCGCCCGTGGACGTTGCAGGCCCCGTCTTCGAATTGCACAAACACGACACCGGCATGAGGACCAGAAGTGCCGCACCGAGTTTTGCGATCGGTTTCACTATCGGATGCCATGTTGGGTCGTTCGAGGCTACACACCGGAGAATGCCGGTAGCGGCGTCGCTCGCTTTGGCGGTTGTCATTCGACGGGCAACGCCTAGACTCGGCGACCGATATGCCCCACGAAGCCCTACACCACGACCGAAGCCCTGCACAAGCTGTTCGGGCACCGCAGTTTTCGCGGTGGTCAACGCGAACCCAAAGAAGTAGTACTCGGCGAACCCAAAGAAGCAGTACTCGGAGTCCTCGTTCTTTGGGCTCGCCGCTGACGTACTTATTCCGGCTTCCGATCCCGCGCTTCAGCCCGTCAAGATCGATGCGGCTGCTCGACATCTGAGCGACGTTCTCGCGCAAAGTGCCAGCGCCTATCCTGCACCTTGTCGCCGGTGCCGCGACCAGCGTTCCCGAGCCCGCCTTAACGTTCGGTGCACGCGTTCTTGACGTACCCGTTTTTAGAGGGACTCTCCGGCGGACTGAAAGGAGATCTCTTTCGCCAACCCGCGTGGACACCGGGCCAACGGCTCTTGTTTGACAGACCGCCAATAGGGGTCTTGAAGCGCCGGCCAGACTGGAATGGCGCGTATTGGAAAAGTGGCGCGTAATGGGGGCGCCTCGCCTAAAAGACCAAACGAGCCGGCCGACTCGGGGCGAGCCCTGGGCTCAGACAGATAACCCGGGCCGACGCCGGCGTGACGCGACGAGCATCAGCAGACCGAGCGGGATGGCGAGCCAGCTGCGGCTGAGACTGGCTCCAGACTGGCTGCAGCCCGACTCAATCAGTTCTTCTGAAGCGTTGAACCGAACTTCGAGGTCGACGGTCTGGCCGTCCAGCGTGCCGCTGAAGCTGCGCGTCTCGTCGGTTTCTGGCACGAAGTCCTCGATGCGGAACTTGGCGGTGTTTCCTGCGGGGATGCCGACCAGCTCGGTGCGGTCTTCATCTGCGTAGTCGCACGAACTCATCTGGACGCAGACCCACTCATCCTCTGCAGGAGCAAAGGTGCCGGCGCAGTTATTTATCAGTCTCACAGAGACATCCCCCACGCATTCGTTCCCTTCGACTGAGATGGCGAGGCAATCGGTCGTCGGGGTTGTCTCGACTGCAAAGCTGTTAACGGTGGTATCTGCCGTACATCCGGCCCATGCGGGAGCAGCAAGGGTCAGGCACACCAGTGTGGCGACAATCATCAAAATGTATTTCTTCATGAGTCTTTAACCCTTTATTTGGGTTTCGCATGCACACACGGCTTGCTTCGGTGCTGCACAGCTCATGCCGACGCCCCAGCATTGCTGCCTCAGAAGCTTTACAAAATAGCACCGTACGGCGGGACTGTCACCGAAATTTGTCGCGAGCACATAGAACCAAAAGAACCAGTACTCCGTACGGCGGGACTGTCACCGAAATTTGTCGCGAGCACATGAACCAAAAGAACCAGTACTCAGCACATGAACCAAAAGAACCAGTACTCGGAGTCCTCGTTCTTTAGTGTACATGCTGCGATACGAGCTCGCCGCTGTGCACCAAGCCCGACGAATTGCCAGACCCGATTCCCAATCCAATGATGTGTGCTACCGGAATGGGGAGTGTCGGGGGTTTGCGTCCCGTCACTCTGATTCGGAATCATCCGGGTCGTCCCATTCGAGGGTAACCCGGACTCCACCACAATGCGCCTCGATCTCTTGCATGATCGCTTCGGGATCGCGGTCATAACGACTCGAAAAGTGAAAGGGCAATAGCTGGTCGACGCCGGCAGCCCTTGCGATCTCTGCGCATGCGCGCGCTGTCAGATGACCGGTGCGTTTGGCCTGGTCTGCATCTTCGCTGGTGAATGCAGCCTCGCAGACGAGGATATGCGCGTCACGGGCGAGTTCGACAATACGAGCGCGGTTCTGGGGCGTGTCGCCGAAGTCGGTGGCGTAGACGACCTTTTGACCCGGCCGCTCGATGAGCATCTCGTCGATGAGTTCGGCGACCGTCTGCACACTGCCGTCGGGTAGTTCGAATCTTTCGTCGAATCGGCGGGTGGCCGCCAGGCTCTTCAACTCACCGAGCCAGTCTCCTGGCTCGATCCCGCGATCGCGCAAGACGTTGGGTTTGACATCAAAGCGTCCACTTTCGTCGAGCGCGTAGGCAATGACCGGGATGCCGTGGTCGAGCGTCGTCGCGCGCACGACGAAGCGTGGAGATTCGAGAATAATTCCGTCTTCTAGAGTCTGCGTGCCGACTGCGACGCGAGACCCCTTTCCGACGACAATCTCGTAGATATCCATCGAGCCTTCGCCGACCTCGTGCACGCGAAAGCGCGGCCCGCGATCTTCGATGCGGTCCCACGTGAAGCCATCGACCAGCGATTCGATTCGGTCTGAGATCTCG
>CAYFTY010000389.1:0-4942 GCA_964346045.1 uncultured Bradymonadales bacterium
GAGGTTCGGTCGGTTGAAGAGTCGACCGAGACGCAGAAACCCGAGTCGCCCGGGCGAGGGATTTCTCACCTTGCCAGGATCGGATTCGCGGTCGTGTCGCTTCTGATCCTTCTCGGCCTGACGTTCGTGATCACGAGCACCGAAGACCGATGGCCAAACCCTCAGAGCGTCGCTCGAGCTGCCGAATCGAATGGCTGGAAAATGGTCGCCCCTAGCATCGAAGAATCAGCGACGCGTAAGAAGTGGAGGTGGGTCGCTTTCAAAGGTTCATCTTCGGTCCGAATCGAGACGTTCGAGTGTCAGTATCTGAGCGAATGCCGCCCGCAAGAGACGCCCGAGGGCCTCATCATCGAAGCCGATAGTTTCTGGATCCGTGTCGCACCGGGTCCCGGTGGCAAGAACGCTGAATACGAATCACTGCGGGCCCTGCTCGAAGAGGGTCCGCAGAATGGCACTGAGTGATTGCTCGTGCGAGGTCTTGGTCCTATCATCCTCATATGAAACGTTTTCTCATGTTCGCGGGAGTCGCACTCTCGCTGGGGTGTGGTGAGCAGGCCTTCGAGCCCGCTACGACCAGATCTCAGACGGTCGATTGCGTATCCACGACGAATGTCCGCATCGAGAACGTGAATCAGGCAGCGACCCTCGCGCGCGAAGCATGTGATGTGATCGAGGCCGACGTTTTCGTGACCGGCAACGAGAGTATCGCGTTCAGCTCGGGTGTGACCGAGATCCGAGGCACGCTCTATCTCGTCGACTTCACGGGAGACGAGCTTCAGCTATTCGACCAGTTGCGCTCGGTGAGCAAGTTGCGGGTCCGCCGTTCAGTAATGGGGACGCTCGAATTTCCCGCACTTCAGGCGGCAAGCTCGATTCGTATCGACGATAGCGAAATCGGAGGCGTTTATTTCGATTCGCTCGCCACGATCGACACGCTGACGCTGATGCGCTCGAGCGAACTCGCGACGCTATCGCTTCCAAACCTCGAAACGGCGGGCCGCCTGCACCTCTATGATCTGCCGGGGCTTCGCAGCGTCTCGACCGACCTGACGGGCGTCGCATCGGACGTCGTGCTCGAACGAGTCGGGCTCGAATCGATGAGCGGGTTCGAAGGTCTTTCTACGGTTGGTGGAACACTCTCGATCGCGCGGAATATCTCGCTGCAAGACATTGGTGGACTCTCTTCGGTGACCTCGGTGGGCAACACGCTCGGCCTCGCGCAGAATCCCCTTCTGGGTCAGATCGACGCATTCGACGAAATGAACTCGCATGACGACTTCGTGGCCATCACCGACATGCCAGGTCTTTCGCAGATCACGGGCTTGCTTGCGATACAGCACATGCGGGAGCTCGAGCTGTCGCGGCTTCCACTGCTCGACGTCAACCCGGGCTTCACACAGTTGCTCTCTCTGAATCGACTTCGGTTGGATACATTGCGCCCTGTCTGGACTGCCAGCGATCTTGGGATCGACGTGGAAATCGCTCATCTGACGATCGCCAACGTCGAGACGTTCACGACACTCGATGGGCTGCGACTGGCCTCGAATGGCAGCCTGTACGCGGTCGCCAACAATTCGCTCACCGACGTCAGCGGGTTAGGCACGCCTACGAGCCTCGATGTGGTCTACACCTACGCCAACGACACCCCGAGACTCGGCTGGCAAAACGTCACGACCATCAACGAGCTGCGAATACTCAATGATGCCGACGTCGTCGCGGTGGGTTTGCCGGCTCTGACACGTATCGCGGAAGACCTCGAACTCGTGTCATTGCCAAATCTGAATGACAATCTCGAACTCGATCAGTTGGCATTTGTAGGGGACGACTTCGAACTTCGTGTGACCGGCACGACCAATCCGAGTCTTCCGGCCCTGAAAATCGTCGATGACGATCTCTTGATTCGTTACAACAACCAGCTCGACTCGCTCAATGGAATCGATCTCGACCGTGTCGGCGACAGTGCCATCATCCGCTTTAATCCGGTTCTGGCCCCCTGCGCAGTCGACGAATTCCTTGCCCGCATCGAGGACGGGCCGGCCACGATTACTCGAAGTAATAACGACGGGACGGGCCCATGCAATTGAATCGTCTCATTCCCGCCTTGCTGCTCGCGCTCTCGATCGGTCTCGTCGGCTGCAACCTCTTCCGCAGCTCGAACCAGACGCAATCGACAATCGCCGACATGGGAGTCGAAGAAGACGCCAACACGCCCGATCTGATCGATGGCGAAGACGGGGGACTCACCGATACCGGAGTTACGTCGACAGACGCAGGACTTTCGATCCCCGATTTCGCCCGGGAGGAATACGAAACCGAAGACCCCGTTGTCGCGCCTCGTACAAGGGTTACGAACGACCTGATCGCTCTGTGGCTATTCAACCAGGGTTCGGGTGAGATCATCGAAGACGTCTCGGGCGTCGAACCCGCAGTCGATCTCACGCTGGAGGGCAATGTATCCTGGAATGCCGCGGTCGGGAGCATGACCTTTCGAAATGCGAGAGCGGTCTCGGTATCGCCGACCAAAGTGTATGATCGATGGCTCGAATCCGAGCGCATGACCGTCGAGTTCTGGGCTCGATCGACCAATGATGCTCAGACCGGGCCGACACGAGTTTTGACGCTCTCCAAGGACTCGAGCAACCGCAATCTCACGATCGGGTTCGATCGCTCGGAGATGCACGTGCGAATGCGCGGAGTGAGAACCTCGCTCAACGAGCAGCTCGCAAACGGAGAGCCTTTCGTCCAATTCCAAGACGTTCTCGACCTCGCGGTTCATCACTGGGTAGTGACCTATGATGGTTGGAAAATTCGGCTCTACCGAGATGGCGAGCTCGTCGACACCGAGAGCCGGCCCACACCTCTCGATACATGGGATCGTTCGTATCCACTCGCGGTCGGGGACGAATTCGAAACGAGCCGAAACCTGGAGGCCGAGCTCTTTCTAATCGCGCTCTACGACCGAGCTCTGACGGCCGATGAAATCTCGGTCAATTTCGAAGCAGGTCTCTCGGTCGACGCCGAGGATGCGTCGGTACCGCCTGAACTAAGGTGACTTGACGCCCAGCCGCTTCATCCAGTTGGTCAATGTCTGATAATTATTCAGTCCGAGCAGCTCGGCGGCGCGCGTCTTATTGCCGTCGGTTTCCTCGATGGCGCGTCGCAAATAATGGCGCGCGACCTCGTCGAGAACATGCTGGATCGAAAAGCCGTCGCCGAGAACCTCGTCGAGCGGTGAGAGGGGCGCATCGAACGGGATGATGGCGTTCTCGACGACCGCGCGGTCGATCGAGTCGGTCCAGACAGCCGCGCGCCTCAGCGTCGAATTCAGCTCGCGGATATTTCCCGGCCAGCGATAGGCGTGAAGCGCCGTGCGGCCGTCGTCGGTGATCGTGAGTTCCTTGTCCAGATCGCGCTGAATGCGCTCGAGCAAGAACTCGAGAATATAGTCGAGATCACCGTCTCGACTGCGAATCGGCGGCAAATTCAGAATGCCGATCGCCAGGCGATGAAAGAGGTCTTCGCGTAGATGTCCATCGGGCAAGAGTCGCTCGACCTTCATCTCGGTCGAAGCCATGATGCGTACGTCGAGGTCGAACCAGCTTCCATCGTGCTGGGCGATACGCCCCTCGCGCATGGTGTGAAAGAGCGTGGCCTGGGTCGCATTCGAGAGCTTCTCGATGCCGTCGATGAAGAGTGTGCCCCCGTTGGCGCGTTGGATGAGGCCTTTTTTGGCTCCACCGAAAAGCTCCTCTTCTTGAGTGCCCGAGGCGGTGGCCTCGGCATCACAAACCACGAAGGGGAAAGCAGCGCGATTGCTCTCTTTGTGGATGGCTCTCGCAAGAACTTCTCTCGCAGTACCCCGCTCTCCCGATAGAAGCACAGGCACATCGAACTCGGCCAGAGTTCTCGCAGATTCGACCACCTTCTTCATCTCGGGACTCGTACCGACCATCGTGTCGAAACTCGCCATTTCGCTGAAGGGCATGTGCCGGGCCCGTCGGCGTGCGGCCTGCTCGATGAGCTGCTCCATGTCCTCGGCGAGTACGTCGATAACCACGACTTTTTCGTCGTGCCAGGCGATGAGTTCCGCCTCGTACCGCGCATGGGCGAGCATCACGAGTATCGCGTCGAGCATCGGCGAGTCGCTGCCCAGAACGAACGCGAATTCGACCCTGTCGTCGATGCGTTCCAGACACTCTTCGAGGGCCTGCGAGGTCGAGAGGAGGATTTCCGAAAAATCGAAGATATTATCGAGCTTTCGGCGGTCGAGTTCGACGTTCATCCCCGTCTTGTCTGCCAGCCAGTCGCGATACGAGCGACTTGCTTTCTTTTTATGGTGCGAGAGAAGGAGCGCACTTGTGTAGAAATCACCCTCGACGACGCTATGAATGCGGCTCGTAGCCACGCCACCGGTGGGTCCTCGCAGGTCTTCTTTCGTAATCCAACTGACGACAATACTGGCCATGCGCGCACGCTATAAGCAGGGTGGTGTTCGCACAAGGAAATTTGTGATTCGATCCGCGATTTGACGCGCGGATCAAAAGCAACCATATTCCGAGGGTACGAGCGGGAACCCGGTGAAAATCCGGGACGGTCGCGCCACTGTAAGCGATGAGTCTCGTCCCAATGCCACTGTGCCGAAAGGCGTGGGAAGGCGGGCGAGACGTGAGTGAGAGCTCAGAGTCGCAAGTCAGGATACCACTCGGCAACCCACAATCATTCAGTCGCTTCTCGCGATGAGGGAGCTCTGACCATGCCGTCTCGGACGACGTCGACGCCAGCCGCAAAAGCGGTTGTGCACGCCGTTCAAATCCTGTCCTCTGCTCTGATCGCAGGCAGCGCTCTACCCGCCATCGCCGATGATTTTACGGTGACGACGAGCGCCCGCAGTGTCGAGGATGCACGTGTTCCTTCGGGATTCGTGACACGTCTCGATCTCGAC
>CAYFTY010000390.1:0-2609 GCA_964346045.1 uncultured Bradymonadales bacterium
TTCTGTGCCATTCGCACAGCCGCGCAGGCCAGACTGGTCGCAGATTATTAGAACACCGCCCCGATTTGATATAGACTCGATGCGTCAGACGCCGCAAGGAATGCAAGAATGAAACGATATCTCGTACCATTACTTCTCGCGATTTCGCTCGCAGCCTGTATCGAAGAGCCGGCATCGTCGCCGTCAGACTCGACCGCCGACGATGGCATCACCACGCTCGACGGCGGCGGCGATCCGGGGATGGATGCCGGTGCAGACATGAGTCCGGCGGATATGAGTGCCGCCGACATGACGCCGCCAGACGATATGTCGCTGATGTGCTCGCAAGGCTTCGAAGCATGCGACGACGGTCGCTGCGTGCCGCTTTCGCGTGAGGCGACCAGCTGCGGCGGGTGCATGCCCGTCAACTGCGCCCGGAGTGACATTCCCAACGCCACGCCCATCTGCAACGAAGAGTACGAGTGTGATTTTACCTGCGACGAAAATTACGACGATCGCGATGGTGACGCCGAAAATGGATGTGAATGCTCGATCGGCATCGATGAGCCCGGAGACGGCATCGACGCCAATTGTGATGGCTTTGACGGCTTTCCGGCCGATTATATCTATGTCTCCAATGACACAGGCGACGACGCCAACGACGGCACGACTCCAGATAATGCCGTCGCGTCGATCGCGAGAGCGATCGAGATCGTCGATAATATCCAGCCAGCGCGCACGAGAATCGCGATCGAAGCCACTTCGACCCCATACCCTGCCGGCCTCACGTTCGATGCGCGATCCATCGCACTCGATGGCGGGTTTTCGGTGAACGAAGGCGAGTGGACACCGAGCAATCAGTCGGCAAAGCTCGAGACCTCGAGTGCCGAAAAGCCTGTGCTGACGATCTCGAATCTCGGCAACCTCGAGCTGGTCGAGCTTCGAAATCTCGACCTGCAAGGCCCCGTGGCGACGGTCGAAGGGGATGCGGTCTACACGATGCGCATCGAGGACGTCACCCATTCGCAAGCGTTGATCTTCGAAAATCTCACGGTCAGGGGTGGCGCTGGTGGCGACGGGGCCGACCGTATGCCTTCGAATAATGGTGCACAGGGCGGTCCGGGTGGGAACAGCATGAGTGATGGTCAGGGTGGAGCGGGCGGCACCTCGCCCTGTGGTGCGACGGGCGGCAAGGGTGGAAATGCCACGGACTGTTCGTTTGTGAAGGCGCAGGATGGAGACTACGGCGTTTCCAATCCCGGCTCGGGCGGTGACGGTGGCGACAATTTCTGCAATGGAGTCATGGCCGACAGCAATGACGACATAGACGGCCAACCGGGTGACCCCGGCGACGCGGGCGACGGAGGCGACCGCGCGGAGCTCCCCGAAGACACCAATGGCAGTTTTGATGCCGACGGCTACTGGGAACCGGCCGTGCTCGCTGATGGCGAAGACGGCGAGGACGGTCAAGGCGGCGGTGGCGGAGGCGGTGGCGGCTCATTCGAAAACACGCAAATGGTGACCAACCTCGGGCCAGGCGGCTCGGGTGGGGGCGGCGGTGGCTGTGGCGGCGATGGCGGCCAGGCCGGCCAGCCCGGTGGTGCTTCGATTGCCGTCGCCATTGTGGATTCCAACGTTGTCGTCGATGGACTCCTGGTCGAGCACGGCCAGGGTGGCAACGGTGGAAAAGGCGGAGACGGTGGCTGTGGCGGCGATGGCGGCCCCGCCGGCCAGGGACTGGTAGGGAATAATGGCGCGGGAGCGGGTGGGCTTGGAGGTATGGGTGGGCCCGGCGGACCCGGCGGTGGGGGCAATGGCGGCCCCGGAGGCCCTACCTATGGAATCGTCACGGTCAATAGCACCCTCGATGGCGATGCCGCTTACACTATGGGAGTTGCTTCTTCGGGGGGCGCCGCTGGTGAATCGCCCGTTCCTTGTCCGGGTGACAAACAAGGTGAGGGCGGAGAGCCCGGTGCTGATGGTGATATCAAAACCCTTCTCGAGCTCTGATGCTCGTCAAGACGAATAGGCCGATCACCGCGGCCTCGATCGCCGTGTAGCAACCGTTACATGGTCCCATGATCGACTGATCGAGGATCAGCGGATAGAGATCGGGGTTCAGGTACGGCCACGTAAACCAGGCCGAAAATACGTAGCGCTCGTACATGATGCCTGCGACCAGATCGTCGAGAAAATCAGCACAAAAATGACTCGCCCAGCCAAGCGCGATCGCCTTTGGAACCATCGTTCCGCGTCGGTTCGCCAGGGCCGCGACGAGGGCAAAGACCGCCCAGACCAACACGCTGTGCCCGACGGTTCGCCCCCAGGGATAGACGTCGGCGTACATCAGCGTCTTGTCGATGAGGTCGGGCGTCAGGGCTCCCACGAAAAGCCCCGCCACGAAACGCCCCGACATCGACTCGCCGCGGCGACGCGCCGTGAGATAGCCAAAGGCAATATGTCCGGGCGGATTCATGAGTCTGAAAATAACTGAAAGCTGCGACGAGTGCATTGAGAGACGGCGCCTGCCCCACCCAATGCAACGATGGTGAGGTTTGCACCGCCGACCGTCTCCGCAGGGGAAGAAGGGGCCAACCCCGGCACTGTCCCGAGCAACGCGAGGAAAACTC
>CAYFTY010000390.1:2709-4939 GCA_964346045.1 uncultured Bradymonadales bacterium
CGCGAGGAAAACTCTTCCCCCCGGGGGAAGATGTCGCCAAAGGCGACAGAAGGGGCCACCCACCGTCCCGAGCAACGCGAGGAAAACTAGAAGGGGCCAACCCCGGCACTGTTCCGAGCAACGCGAGGAAAACTCTTCCCCCCGGGGGAAGATGTCGCCAAAGGCGACAGAAGGGGCCACCCACCGTCCCGAGCAACGCGAGGAAAACTAGAAGGGGCCAACCCCGGCACTGTTCCGAGCAACGCGAGGAAAACTCTTCCCCCCGGGGGAAGATGTCGCCAAAGGCGACAGAAGGGGGCTAACCCCGCAAATCAACCCCCCCCAACCAACTCTCAAACATCAGAACATCCCACAATTCATGCTGCCAGTTGTGCGTCCCCTCCAAATGCTCGCGCCACCGGCGCCGCACCGGCTCGGCCCGCAAAATCCCCTGCTCGCGAAGACGCC
Organism: uncultured Bradymonadales bacterium; assembly: GCA_964346045.1. Lineage (GTDB taxonomy): Bacteria > Myxococcota_A > Bradymonadia > Bradymonadales > Bradymonadaceae > CAYFTY01. Next base: position 3,157 of record CAYFTY010000390.1, read on the forward strand.
TCTCGTCGAGTAGCTCTTCAGCCCAATCGCGCAAGGGCCCCCGCAACCACGCATCGATCGGCACGCCAAACCCCATCTTGGGGCGCTCGATGAGCTCACGCGGAACATGTCGATAGAGCACCTGCCGCAGCAGCCATTTGGATTGGCCGTGCCGCCACTTGTACTCGTGCGGAAGGCTCCACGCGAACTCGAAGACGCGATGGTCCAAAAGCGGAACACGCGCCTCGAGGCTCACGGCCATGCTCGCCCGGTCGACCTTGGTGAGGATGTCGTTGGGCAAATACGAGATGGCGTCGGCGAGCATCATCGTTTCGGCAAAGGTGAGCTCGGCCCATGCGGCGTCGAGTCGGCCAAACATGCGGTGGTCGATGCCGTCGTCGCGCGAGCCGAGCACGAGCTGGTCTTCGCGCTGATCCCAATGAGTGGTCAGGCGTACATAGAGGTCGCGAGCGCTCTCGCTCGGTAAGACGCCTGCAAACTTCTTGAGCTTTTCGGTCGGCAGCCGCATCGGCAGCGGCTGGCCAAGCTCGTCGAACGAATCGAAGACGGCATCCCAGAACGGCGCGCCGACGCTGGTGATGCCGGCTGCTGCCGCCTTGCGCAGCGGGCGCGGCAGATGCTGCAGCCGCCGCCAGATCTTCGGCCCCCAGAAATGGCGATTGTAGCCCGCAAAGAGCTCGTCTCCGCCGTCGCCCGAAAGCGCGACAGTGACGTGCTGGCGCGCCAGCTGGCTGACCAGAAAGGTCGGTATCTGTGACGAGTCGGCAAAGGGCTCGTCGTACATGTTCGGTAGCTTCGGTACGACGGCGAGCGCGTCTTCGGGCCGAACGTAGAGCTCGGTGTGGTCGGTGCCGATATGCTCGGCGACCGCCTTTGCGTGCTTTGCCTCGTTGTAGCCCGCGTCGTCAAAGCCGATGCTAAAGGTCTTCACCGGTTGGGTCGAGCGCGCCTGCATCAGCGCCACGACCGTCGACGAGTCGATGCCGCCAGACAAAAAGGCACCCAGCGGAACATCAGCCACCATACGGCTCTGCACCGCGTCGCTGAGTATAGTTTCGAGCGCGTCGGTGGCCTCGTCGGGGCTGCCCTCGCATGGATTTCGTTTGCCGTGAGCTGCCGCCTGCGTCGCCGACCAGTAACGATTGATGATCGGTGAGCCAGCCTGGTCGAAACGCGCGATCGTACCCGGCTCGAGCTGCTTGAACCCACGATAGATGCAGCCAGGCGCGGGCACACAATTATAGCGAAAATACCTGGCGAGCACGTCGCGATCGATCGCCGGATCGGCACCCATCGCACGAATCGACTTCAGCTCGCTCGCAAAATAGAGCGCGCCCTCGTAAAGACCCCAGTAGAGAGGTTTGATACCCAGCCGGTCGCGCCCCAGCCAGAGCGTCTTTTCGTGTTTGTCCCACGCCGCAAACGCAAACATGCCGTTCGCCGCCTGCACCGTCGCCTCGACCCCGCGCGTCGCGATCATCTCGAGTAAAACCTCGGTATCGCTATGCCCTCGCCACTTTACGTCGAGGCCCCGACGCAGCTCTTCTGCGTTGTAGACCTCGCCGTTGTACACGATCACCCAGCGCCCCGACGCACTCGTCATCGGCTGCGCGCCCTCGGGCGAGAGATCGATGATCGAGAGCCGGCGATGGCCGAGGGCGAGGTCGCCGTCGCGAAAGACACCCGCGTCGTCGGGCCCGCGATGCGCCATCACCTCGAGCGCCTCGTCGAGCGATGCGTCTCGTCCCCAGATTCCGGTAATTCCGCACATTCAATTGCCTCA
>CAYFTY010000391.1:0-4935 GCA_964346045.1 uncultured Bradymonadales bacterium
AACGACGGGGGCGTTCCGCTTGTTGCGGCGTGGACGCCCAAAAATCAAAGCGGTCTCGGCGCGCTAGTGGTCGTCAGAGCGGGTACTTCTCGCGCTCCACGACTGCATCGGCAATGGCGCGCCGAAGTCCGATCATGTCGACCCGTGCTCGAGGCGCGAGCAGGTCGAGGTTTTCGAGATGCGTCGAGAGTTTATCGCCCTCGGCCAGGTGGCAGAGTAAATTTTCGCCGTGTGTGACGAGCTGTTGATACGCGTCGGCAACGACCATCCGCGTCGCCTGGCGATTCAGCCGCGCGGCCTCGAGACCCTGCAGCCGAATCACTTCGAGCGTGCGCGATACCGCCGAATCCATCACATAGACGTGCATCATCATGTCGGCCATCAGCAGCAGGATCTCCTGCTGTTCGCGCAGATCGGCCATATGCTTCTGAATGGCCTGATTGGCGACGTAGACTGCAGTTCGCTTGCCGGCTTCGGTGATGAATTTCTCGAAGTCGAGGTTCGGGTCCTCATCGTCGATCGCCGGCGGCACCTGTTGTGCACCCTCACCGATGGCGGCCTCGACGCGCTGGATGATCTCGAAGAGGTTCAATTGCCCCTTCATCGTGCGCTTGAGGATGATGCCCGGTATGAGCATGCGATTGATCTCGTTCGTGCCCTCGAAGATGCGGTTGATACGGGCGTCGCGATACTGCCGCTCGACCTCGTATTCCTGGCTGTAGCCGTAGCCACCATGAACCTGCACGGCCTCGTCGACGACGAATTGCATCACCTCCGAGCCGTAGACCTTCATGATCGAGTCTTCGACGGCGTACTCTTCGATGGCCTCCATGACGTGTTTGGCGTAGTCGGGATCGTCCGAGTCGAGGGTGTCGATGCTCGCGTCCATGTAGCCTGCGACGCGATAACACATCGACTCGAGGGCATAGATCCGTGCCGTCATATTCGCGAGCTTTTCGCGAATCGCACCAAATTCAGCGATCGGCTCGCCGAATTGTTTACGCTCTTTGGCGTATTTTGTCGCAATGCCCAGTGTGCGTTTGGCTCCACCGACCGCGCCGACGCCGAGCTTGAAGCGTCCGATGTTGAGGATGTTGAAGGCGATTTTATGTCCTTTGCCGACGTCACCCAGAAGGTTTTCTCGGGGAACTTTCACGTCTTCGAGAATCAACTGACGAGTCGATGAGCCCTTGAGCCCCATCTTCTTTTCTTCGGCGCCTGTCGAGACCCCGTCGCGGTCGGCTTCGACCAAAAAAGCCGAGAATTTCGTGCCGTCGACCTGGCAGAAGACCGTGAAGAGGTCGGCGAATCCGGCGTTGGTGATCCACATCTTGCTACCGTTCAAGATGTAGTGCTCACCGTCTTCGTCGAGCACGGCTTTGGTCTTGGCGGCGAGTGCATCCGAGCCGCTGCCAGGCTCGGTGAGCGCATATGCAGCGATGAGTTCGGCGTCGGCCAATTTGGGCATCCACTTTTCTTTTTGCTCCTTCGTCCCAAAGTAGAGCAAGGGCAGGGTTCCGATGCCCGTGTGAGCGCCGAAGGTCACCGAGAAACCTGCATACTGGCTGAGGCTTTCAGAAACGATCATGCTCGTCGTCTTGTCGACCTCGAGCCCGCCATATTCTTCGGGCACGTCCATCATCAAAAGTCCGGCCTCGGCCGACTCGCGCAAGAGCTCGACCATTTTGTCGAAGTCCTGTTTTTCGAGCTCTTCGACGTGAGGCAGGACCTTGCGCTCCATGAACTCGCGCGCGGCTGCGGCGAACATCTGCTGTTCTTCGGTGAATTTTTCGGGGCAGAAGATGGCTTCGTCGCCAACCTCGTTCACCAGAAACGAGCACCCGGATGGTGCGGTGGATTCGCTGGACATGAGATCAACCTCTAGAGGACTGAATGACTCTTCATTCACATTCAAGAGTCTAGATCTCTGGGCGAGGCGATGCAACTCGTCGCGTGCAATCCCGCTCTCGTTTTTCGGGATATCAGCGCGCCCGATGGCTCACGGCGTGCGCGCGCTTTCGGGCTAGCGCACGGGCCCGTGCCGCGGCGCGAGTTTTCTCGGCCGCCCGAGCTTCGACGGCAATCCTGCCGGCCCCTTTGACATCGCCCGCCTCGCGCCTCGCAGCGGCGAGCAGCTTCAGGGCCTCTGGCTCGTCCGAAAGTGCTCCACGACCGTGCAGTGATTCGAGTTCGAAGAAGACTTTCTGGCCAGTGGCGGCACGCAGTCGAGCGCGCACTACGCGCCATGTGTCTTTGCGGGCTCGGGGGTGCATCAGTGCCCGTTCGATCACCTGGCGCAGGCCATCCGTCGATTCGTCCTCGAGGCGGGCTTCGATGAGAATGCGGGCGGCACGCACCTCGTCAGCACTGGCATCCGCACTCACGCAGCTCATCCACTCTTTTTCGAACGATCTGGCCCAGGTGCGAAATGGCTCATCTGATGATGCCATCGCCTCGATATCGTCGAGCTCACTCGCATCTTCGAGGGGACACGCGAAGCCGTAGGCAGGGCAAGCGACCAACACCAGGGCCAGGAGGACCCACTTCAATTCCACCGGCCCCGAACCGCTCGCTTGTGATTGATCACGGCCTCAATGCCCTTTTCTTTGAGGCCGAGCCGCAGGTTTTCGGCCCAGCGATACTCGCGGGCTCGCGGCGAGGGAAAGAACATCTTGGTGAGTTCGATCACCTTGAACGCGTCTTCGTATTTCTCCTGACTCATCGCGATGTAAAAGCTCACCCGCAGACTTTTATGAAGCGCGTCCAATTCGTCGCGGCTCTGGTCCCAGAATTCGCTCAGGCCGTCGAGCGCAGATGGATCGGCTCCGCCTTCTTCGACGAGGAGTCGCGCGATGTCGGCTTGTTCGAATGCCCGGTATCGATTCTCGTAGTCTGCGTCACGATTCTCCCACTCGGTCCTGGCAATCTGCAGACGCCGCTCGGCCATCGCGATGCATTCTCTTTCTGAATAGCACCGAACGTTCTCGGGGATATGCTCAATATGGGACATCCCGCTGATATCGATCTCTTTGACTTTATCTTCTTCCTGCTGGCCGATCGTGATCGGCTCAGACGGCGTCAGAAGGAGGAAGGCCGTGATGACGACCATCAGGAGGGTGACTCCGCCCAGAATGAGTGTGCGTTGTTTGGCATTTTCAGCGTCTTTGTCCATCAGCGAGAGAAGCCTGTTCTCGCCGTAGTGCGCTTCGGGTTCCTGAAATTCTGCGGCTTCGGCGGCGACTTCTTCCCAGGTCTTCACGCCAAATGCTTCCGGACCCTCGAGCAGAAGATCGTGAAGCGAAAAGTCTTCGTCTGAATCGTCGGCCTCGGCTGGCTCGGGAACCTCTTGTGGTCCGGGCGACACCTTTTCGATCTTTTCGGTCTTCTTTTCGGCTTTGCGCTTTTTGTAGAGAAGGTAAAGCGATGCCACCTGCTGAGAACTCAGCTGCTGGGTATTGAGTTCGGGCTCGAACACCTCTCCGACCTGCAGCTTATTCTCGTCCTCCGCAACGTCTTCTTCAGCAGTCTGCTGCGATTTGTACGAGGTTGGAAACGCCGTCAGAGGTTCGCTGCTTTCGTCGAAAAAAGAGGCCTTTTGCGGCTTCTCGGGCGCTTCGGCTTTCGTTTCAGCTTCGAAGGTCTTCGCGCTTGGTTGCGTGGTGGCATTGACCGCCTCCAACGCTTCTGTTTCGCGAGCCCGTGTGGCGAAGGCCGTCGCGAGCTGATTTACGGCAAATCGTTGGGTCTGAACGATCTCGTCGTTTTCTTCGTCTGCATCGGGTGCTTCGAAGGGCTCGAACGCGTCGGCGGTGATCTCGGGCAGATCTTCGAAGGTCCGGTCAGGGCTAGCGGCTGCAGCAGGGCGACCGAAGTCAGGGAGCGAGTCTGCACTCAAGACGTGAGTGCCGGCGACCGCGGCGATGTCCTTTTCGAATTCACCGTTTCCCGAGCGTTCGGACGACGGCTTCGAAGGCGTTCGTGTCGGGCCGCTTCGATCCGAAGACCGTGATGGTCGGCTTCCCGCGCCGCTGCGGTCAGATGGAGCCGGCCTCGATCGATTACGGTCTCCGCCGGCGCTCGACGGCCGGCGCGAGGGTGAAGCCATCTCGTCTGTCGGTACCTCTGGCCCCGAGCTCGCAGTGCGTCGGGCCTGACCACCTGCTCTCGAGTCGACCCGGGAGCGCGCCGGCTGTGCACCCGATCGACCGGAGCTGCGCGCTGCAGGTTGTCCTCCCGATCGATCAGCACTCGGTCGAGAAGGTCGATTCGCTTTTGGGCTCGAAGGTCGTCGGTTTTGCGGAACGCTCGAGCCCTGATTGGCTTTCTTTCGCACCAGCGCGGCCTGCAGCTCACTGCGATCGAAATTCTTTTTGGTCTTCTCCTGAGGATCGTCGCATTGAATCACGAGCTCAATATCGCCGACGGTGAATCTCTGTGCGTCGCTCAGGATATGGACCCCCGTGACCGGAGTACCGTTCATCGTCACTTGAGCATGTCGATTCGCCCGCTGGATGACGACGACCCCCTCGGTGACCTGGATCAGAGCGTGTTCAGGCTGCACCGAGGGATGCTCGAGGCGCAGGTCGGCCTGAGCGGCCGAACCGATCGTAATGCGACCCTGCTCGAAATAGCGGGCCTCATTGCGATCTGCGCGTATGAGCGTAATTCCAAGCATGTCAGGGAGCCTGGCAGAGAGGGGCTGCGGGTACACACTCGTTTGCACCACTGGGACCCACATCGCAGCGGCCGGATGCGCACTCATCGTCTGAAATGCACGAGCGGCCGTCTTCGATGAGCCCGACGCATTCGAATGTCGCGAATTCGTCGCACGCGAGTCCTTCTTCACAGAGATCTCCATTCGGCGGATCGCAGGCCTCGCCCTCTGCAGCGCGGGAAGCGCAAATCGTTCCGCCGGCGCCGGTTGCCACGCAGACT
>CAYFTY010000392.1:0-4915 GCA_964346045.1 uncultured Bradymonadales bacterium
ATCACTGACATAGTGTTGCATGAGCTCAGGATGCCCGTCGGGAACATGGATAAAAACGAAGAAATCCAGGGCCACTGGGATCCGGAGAAATACGATGCGAAGGGTCTTTCGAGTGTCTGTCACCACCGCGTTGATACTTTGTCTGGCAGGCTGCGAAGAACAACCCGGTGAGACGGTCACGGGCGTCGTGCAATCGGCCGAGCCGCTGACACTACCACTCAGTGGCAAGAAAGCCTGCGTCGCACGCCTCACTCTTTCACGCACTGCCGACACGTCCAGCCGGGGGAATTCCATCGACACCCTGGCGCACCGCTGGGCCCCCCGAGCCACGATGACCGTCGACGGCAAAGTGCTCGAAATATCCGGTACAAAAGGTAATCCGTCCTACACCGATTATGGCGATGACTGGCACTGGAACAAGAGTTTCCCCGACAAGAAGCCCCCGCGCGAACTCTGGGGTTGGGGCCACGACTCGACCTTCGAGTCGCTATCCAGCAAGACCGGGCATCTGGGCACGAAACACGTCAGCGTGACCGAGGAATTTGCGCCCTGCGGCTCCGAAATTAGCGTTCGCACCCTGCGCAAAGGTGACACCCTGGTGCTTGTCGATACCAATAAGGTCGACACGTCGAACACGTTGAAAGCCGCCGGAGGCATGATCGCGGGTTTCCTCTGTTGTGGGGTGTTGCCGATGGTGTTGCTCATCGGGTTTGTCGTGCGTCGCGCGATCAAGAAAAAGACCTGAGACTTCGTCGAGTGAGAATCGATCTCGACACCCCTGACCTCGTGAACAGTGGCTCGGCCATGGTGGGCATCTCTCATCGGCTGAGCACCTTTCAGAACGTGATCATGAGCTCATTTCGAGTAATCTTGTTGCGCGGGCGCGGCCCTGCAGCCAGCTCGAACTCCCCCTGATCATATCCATAATTGGTGTACGAATAGGCGACGAATAGCTCGCCAGTCGAACTCGCATGAACAGAGGCCTGAGCGAATTTCGGGGCGCGTTTTGTCTTAGTATGCCACATTGTGGCATCTTTCGAATCTACGAGCATCACCCGAACATGCATCTCATCGTCCGAGGCATTCTCATGAGCTGACCACGGTGTCCCTTGACCACCAATAATCGCAGTCTCGAACGAAGAACACGGGGCGCCGACCTGACGACCGACGACGACGATGTCGCGAAGCTCATTCAGCCGGGCTGATGTACGGGTCCTGCCCCGAAGGTGTGGTGGCCCCCGGCGGCGAAGGCAGACGTCTTCCTACGTTGCCCCGAAAACAGTGGGGCCCCCGATCGACGTGCGACCCGTTCTGCCCCATAGAATCGGTTCTGCCCAATCGATTGAAGGGAGTGATATCGTCATGTAATATGAGTTCGACTCCGTTATCAGGGACCGCGGGTGAAAAATCATCTATTCAGGCTCTTCCTTGTCTTACTATGCTCGATGGCTACGGCATCGTGCATGGTTTTTCGAGATTTCGATTTCGAAGAAGGCAACGCGCCCCAGGCGGACGCATCTCCGAATGCCGCGAGCGACGCGGGTAACGTAGAAGACCTCGGCTCGGACTTAGACGAGTCCCCTGTAGACATGGGGTGTGAGTCGTGTCCGGCGTCTATCGAGATTACCCCCTCCTCTGTCCAGATCACCGTCGGAGACTTACTCGAGCTCGAGGCCCGCGTCCTCGATGCGGATGGCAACCATCTGGACGCAGCCGAAGTCATTTGGTCGTCTGAAGACGAAACGGTCGTATCCGTCGACGATGGCGGTGTCGTGACGGCTCACACCGAGGGAACCACGCGTGTGTTCGCTCAATCTGGTGGACTCGAGGGGTCGTCCGACATCGTGGTTTTCGAAGAAGTAGAGACACTGCTCGAGATCGTGCCCCCTGGACCGCTCGCGCTCGAGGTCCGCGAGACCAGACAGCTAGACGCCTTCGAGGTGCAAGGCTCAGAACAGACCGAATGCGACGCATCGTGGTCCAGCCAGAGCAATACGGTGGCCGCGGTGAGTCAGGACGGCCTGATCGAAGCTCTCGCGGTCGGCGAATCTACGATTGAAGCGCAATGCGGCGAACTCACCCGTCAGGTCGACATTACGGTCTCACTCCCCGCATCCCTTACCGAGCCAGCTCGACTTCTTGCGTGGTTCGAATCGAGTCACGGGATTAGTGTCGGTGTGGCCGGAGAGGTTACGAAGTGGGAAGGAAAGAGCGACAACAACGAAATTCTCGAAGCGTTGTCTGGTGCGGCTCTACCAACGCTCGTAGAGGACGTCATCAATGGCGAACCAGTTGTACGATTCGATGGCATTGACGATGCGCTGGCGAGGCCAGGAAATTGGACCTCCACGCGCCCTGATTGGATTGTGGATGAATTTACCGCGTTCTTCGTCGCCCGCAATAACGAAGCATCCCACCGCGGTCAACTTCTGGCGAACTGCACCCAACGCGGCATCAATCAGCAGATCCGGTACAACGGCGCATCCAATTCAATCTATGTCTACGGACAATTCACGGACGTCGGCGGCACATTTTCGCTTCCGGACCCAACCACTAACTTTCAGATATTGATGTTTCGGCGAACCAGTACGTCCTTCGAGATCTATCAGGACGGTCAGCTGGCAGCGTCGAGTCCGACGAACGACATGGATGACTTCTACTTCTCGGAATTGGGTTCGCGCTGCACGAACGAATGGCTCGACGGCGACATCGCGGCATTCATGCTCTTCGACGATGCAGTGAACGAAACCGAAAGAGGAATCGTGGAAAGTCATCTGCAGGTCCTCTACGGGCTCTGAGTCTCAGAACCTGAAGGTCGCAGAAGCGCTGACTCCATCTTGACGCGGGACGACGGCAATCGAAGACCCGACCTCACCCCAGAGGTCGTACCCGAGCAGAGCTGCTCCGACCAAAACCCCGCCGGCTCCCGCAAAGACCAGAATCTGCGCCGTAGATTGGTCGCTTTCCATCTCGCCGCGAATGGTCTCAGCCCGCGCCGTCTCGCCCTCGGCAACCGAGGCCCGGTAGTCATCCCATTGCGTTGATAACGAAGCGTCTATGAACAGCGCCCACACGAGTGCAGCTGCTCCAACGCCGATAATCGCAATCCCCGTGTAACCGAGTGCGCCAGGCGAGCCATCCTTGCTTTCTGCAACGATATCTTCTTCTACCCGACCGGCGCCGTCATCTGGCTCATTTTCGATGTCGCTTGCTATCTGTCGAGACGTCAAGACGGCACTCATGGCCGGAATCCGCGCGGCGTTTCGAAGTCCTTCTTTCTCTGGCAGGTCGCCCGACTCGCGAGCACGAACAGCTTTCTCGAAAGCCATCGCGTACTGCCCCAGGCGTAGATGGCAAAGAGACATATTGTAGACAAATAACGAGTTCGGCACGAGCTCGTGCCCGCGCTTGAACTCGATGAGCGCTCGAGCGTATTCGCCCTCGTAATAATGCTCGGCTCCGGCCTCAAAGTGCCCCCTCGCACGATCGGTATCGCTCTCGGCACTGACCAGAGGCGCGGCGAGCAGAAGGCAGAAAAAGGTCAAGAGTGCGACGCATCTTGCAGAAGTAGTTGTGTGTTTTCTCATGGGCTACTCGATCCCGAAGATCCCGAGCTCGTTCTCAGACTCGTCTTTTGATGCGGACGACTTGGTCTCGGCCGTACTCGACTTCTTCACAGTACTCGAAGGCTTTTCATAAGACGACCTCTTCTTCTGCTTCGTCTTCGGCTTCTTCTTCGATGGCCTCTTCGTGCGCGGGGTCGGGCGGTCGGCTCGCTCACGCTCGATCGCTTCGCGACTCGATGACGCGACGTCACGCGCATTCTGCGTGACGCTCCTGGTGACGCGATCGACAGCGTTCTCGGTATGACTTCTCGCGATCTCGGCAGATTCTGCCTCTATCTCTCTCGTGTCCGAAATCGCGACGGGTTCCTCAGCTGAGAGAGCAACCGTTTCTCGTGGTGCATCACTCGAATCGAAGAGCCACACGGTCACGAAGACAAGGACTGCCACTGTCGCGATCGCTCCAAACCACACAGCATACGATGGAGAGTCTTCTTCCTTATGGGGGAGTCGAGGCTCGTGCACCATCTCCCGCGACTTGTCCACGACGGTCGAAACCTCGTCGTCGACCTCTGGCGCTTGCTGAAGCTTCCCATCCTCAACCCTGTACTGCGTGGTCTTCGCGAGGGTCGGCGGCGAGAGTTTCCGAGCGACCTCTTCTTCGCCCTGCGCCCCGATCGCCTTCAGACCAGGCACGGTGCTCGCAGGCGCAACGTCCCATGTTTCGAGATCAGCAATCACCTCGTCACACGAGGCATAGCGACGATTCCGGTCTTTATCGAGCATCGTATCGATCACGTAGCGCAACTGGTCGGGTATGGGCGTTTCGTCGGGCAAAACGATTGGAGCTAGATCCAGATGCCGACCGATGATGTTCACCGAACTCTCTACGTCGATGGCTCGCGCACCGACGACGAGTTCATAAGCCACCAACCCCAGGCTGTAGATATCGCTGGCAGGGGTCAGTTTGTCGCCTCGAATCTGCTCGGGCGACATATATCTCGGCGTCCCCACCAGCACGTCTTCGCCCGTCATTTCGACGACGGTCATCGGTCGTGTACCCTTTGGCTCGAGCACCTTGGCGATACCAAAGTCGAGCAACTTCACCTGATCGAGGCGGCCTGCATGGTCGTACACGATGATATTCGCCGGTTTGATATCGCGGTGCAGCACACCGAATACGTGAGCTTCCTGAAGGCTACCCAGAATCTGCCTCAAGATTTTGACCGTACGATCGGTAGCGAGGGGGAATTCCTCTGCCATCTGGCGCAGCGTCAGACCGTCGACGTATTCGAGGGCCATGTAGAGCAGACCGTCTTCAGTCTCTCCATAGTCCAACATGGTGACTGTAG
>CAYFTY010000393.1:0-4911 GCA_964346045.1 uncultured Bradymonadales bacterium
CGCGCGGACGACCGAAACCGGTCTCGTTCGGCACCGTCGAACCCATCAGCCTCTTGCTGGTGAATCGCAACGTCGTGCCGTTCGAACTCACCGCCGTCCTTCTCCTGGCAGCCATCATCGGCGCCGTCATCATCGCCAAGAAGCGGCTCTGAGCCGAGGAGTAAGACGATGGAGCCAACGCTCATACATTATCTCGTCCTGGGCGCAGCCACTTTCTGCATCGGGATGGCCGGCGTTTTGATTCGACGAAATGCCATCACCCTCTTCATGTGCATCGAATTGATGCTCAACTCGGTGAACCTGACGTTCATCGCGTTCAGCAAGTATCGAGTCGACCTCGACGGGCACGTGTTTTCTTTCTTCGTCATGGCCGTAGCGGCAGCAGAAGCAGCCGTCGGCCTGGCCCTGATCCTTCACCTCTTCAGGCATTACAAGTCGGTCAACGTCGACGAGGCGAGCCAGCTGAAGCTGTGAACGAGACCACCATCGACTGAGCTAGAGTCGCTATGGACATCATATACGCCAACGATTTCTACTATCTGGGCCTCGTCGTCCTATTCCCGCTGATCGGTGCGATCATCAACGGAATATTCGGCAGCAAGTTGCCCAGGGCCTGGGTCGACTGGATTGCATGCACAGCCATGTTCCTGTCGTTTCTCTACGCGATGCTCAGCGTGCGCGTCTTTGCCGTCTCAGGCGAAGAGGTGCTGACGTATGAGGTCTTCCAGTGGATTTACACCGGGTCGCTCACCATCGACCTGGCGTTCATGCTCGACCCGCTTTCCTCGGTCATGCTCCTGGTCATCACGGGTGTCGGATTTCTGATCCACATCTATTCGACCGGCTACATGGCGGATGATCCAGCGAAGTGGAAATACTTTTCGTATTTGAACCTCTTCGTCTTTGCGATGCTCTTGCTCGTACTCGGGAAGAACCTGCTGGTGACGTTCATCGGCTGGGAGGGTGTCGGCGCGTGCTCCTATCTTCTGATCGGCTTCTGGTACACCGACGACGCCAAAGCCGCGGCCGGACAGAAAGCATTCATCGTCAACCGCATTGGAGATTTCGCATTCATCCTCGGAATCCTGCTCCTCTACACCGAGACAGGGTCCTTCGATTATCTGGTCATCGATGAGATGGCCTCGAATGCAGCAACAGCTGCCAAACTGGCACCGATTGCGGTGCCGGCTGTGTTGCTCATCTTCATCGGTTGCACCGGAAAATCAGCGCAGCTCCCGCTCTACACATGGCTGCCCGACGCGATGGCAGGCCCCACACCGGTCTCGGCCCTGATTCATGCGGCGACGATGGTGACCTCGGGCGTCTACCTTCTCGCGCGATTGAACACATTGGTGACCATCTCGTACCAGGCCATGCTCGTCATCGCCGTGGTCGGGGCGCTCACGGCGTTCTTTGCCGCGACGATGGCCCTGGTTCAGAACGACATCAAAGGAGTACTCGCCTACTCGACGGTCTCGCAGCTCGGCTACATGTTCATCGCGATCGGGGTGGGCTCTTTCGTGGGCGCCATCTTCCATCTGATGACGCATGCTTTCTTCAAGGCCCTGCTCTTCCTGGGGTCTGGCTCCGTCATCCACTCGATGGGCGGGGATCAGGACATACGCAACATGGGAGGGCTACGAAAGTGGATGCCCTACACGGCGTGGACCTTCTTGATTGCCTGCGTTGCCATCGCGGGGGTTCCGTTCCTTGGAGCAGGGTTCTTCTCCAAAGACCTCATCCTCTGGGGAGCGTTCAGTAATGTGCACGTTTTCCAGGTCCCTGGCGCATTCGAAGGCGCGCTCTCGATCGAATATCTGACGAGCACGATTGCTCCCGCAGTCGCCAGCGGCTCGGAGCTCGCCGTCGCAGACATCAGTAAAGCGATTTACGGAGGGGTGTACGTGCTCGGCATCATCACCGCCGGGCTCACCGCATTCTATATGTTCCGGCTCTACTTCCTCACCTTCGAGGGAGAGTGTCGGGCTGACGCAGAAACGCAGTCGCACCTTCACGAGTCGCCTCAGTCGATGACGATTCCCCTCTCGGTCCTTGCCGTTCTTTCGGCGGTTGGTGGCCTCACGGGCTGGCCGCACGCAATCGCATACTGGGTCAAGGGGCTCGGTGAATCGGGCGAAAAGGTCAAATCGGCCATGCTGGCCTTCGAGTACTGGCTCGCGCCGGTCTTCGAGGTCTCGACCACCTATCGAGTGGCCAATCGTTTCGGCGATAATTACGCCCTCTACGAAGGAATTTCGATCGCGGTTGGATCGACGGCCGCGATCACAGGAATCGCCATCGCGTGGTTCCTCTACGTAAAGAATCCCAACCTGCCCAAGCGCATCGCCGAGCAGTTCAGCGTGATGTACCGGCTCTTGCAGTCGAAGTACAAAGTCGACGAATTCTACGACATCGCGTTCGTGCGGCAGGCCATCAACGTCGGCAAAGGCAGTTACGAATTCGACGGCAAAGTGCTCGACGGATTCCTGGTCAACGGGGTCGGCTTCATGGCCGAATCCTTTGGTAAGATTTTGAGACACCTCCAGAGCGGCGACACACAGCGCTACGCGACCTATCTCGTGTTGGCGATCATCCTCGCCTTCATCGCGCTGCTTTGACGCCAACTGAGGAAGAATGATGTTGAATACACTCATCCAAACCGTACCGAATGTGGCGCCACTAATCGGCGCACCTCTGGTCGCAGATGGCGGAACCCCGTGGCTTACAATCGTCACGTTCTTACCGCTTCTCTCGGCCATCGCCCTGCTCTTTGTACCGAAGCAGCAGGTCAATATTCATCGGACGGCTGCTCTGATCGCATCGCTTGGCGTCTTCGCGTTGAGCCTGCCCATTATGCTCTTTTTCGACCCCGGGGTTGCTCCCGCGGCCGGACCCTTCACGTTTCAGATGATCGAAGGGCCGCTGGAGTGGATTCCGTCGCTGGGCATTAGCTATGCCTTCGGAATCGACGGCATAAGCCTGTGGCTGGTGATGCTTACAACCTTCATCATGCCAATCGCCATCGCGGCGACGTTCTCGCAAGAGAAAACCAACGTAAAAGAATACATGATCTCGCTCCTCATCCTCGAGACGGGGATGATCGGGGCACTGGTATCGATCGATGTATTCCTCTTCTACGTGTTCTGGGAGATGATGCTCATTCCGATGTATCTGATCATCGGAGTCTGGGGCGGTGAAGACCGCATTCACGCAGCCGTGAAGTTCTTTGTCTACACCATGGTCGGCTCGCTCTTGATGCTGGTCGCCATTCTCTACATCTATTTCCAGACCGACTCGGGCGCAGGCGCGAATAGCTTCCTCTTCGTTCACATGCTGGCGGTCGATTTATCCCCGTCTGAACAGGGATGGTTATTCATCGCGTTTTTCCTCGCCTTTGCAATCAAGGTTCCGCTCTTCCCGTTCCATACATGGTTGCCACTGGCTCACGTGCAGGCCCCGACGGCTGGCTCGGTGATCCTGGCTGCTGTGCTCCTGAAGATGGGAACCTACGGGCTTCTACGATATGCATTTCCGCTCTTCCCCGACGCGCTCAAAGAGTATGCGCCCTGGATCGCCGTCCTCGCGGTAATCGGGATCGTGTACGGAGCGCTCGTGTCGATGGTGCAGGATAACGTCAAGAAGCTCGTTGCTTACAGCTCGGTGAGCCACCTCGGATTTTGCGTGCTCGGCCTCGTTGCCATGACGCCGCAGGGGCTGCAGGGAGGCATGTTCATCATGCTCGCTCACGGTATTGCCACCGGCGGACTCTTCCTCTGTGTCGGCATTCTCTACGAGCGGCGACACACCAAGATGATCGAAGATTTCGGAGGCGTCGCGAAATCGATGCCCATCTTTGCGACGCTCTTCATGATCTGTGTGCTCGCGTCGGTCGGCCTTCCCGGACTCAACGGATTCATCGGTGAATTCCTCGCCCTGATCGGAACCTCCCAGAGTAAGTTCCTCTGGTTCGAAGAAATGAAGGTCTTCTCGATCGGCATGGTGGAAGGCTCACCACAATGGCAATTCATGAGCGTCACCGAAGCGCCCACGGATGCGGCGCAGGCAGGCGGAGAAATGACCGCCTTCCTCTTTACGGCCATCGCCGCGAGCGGTGTGATTTTCGCCGCGGGCTACCTGCTCTGGATGTACCGGCGAGTCATGTTCGGTCCCATCACCAAGCCTGAGAACGAGGCGCTCCTCGACCTCAACGGACGAGAGATTGCCTATTTGATTCCGATCGTGCTCATGGCGTTTTTCATGGGCGTGTATCCCCAGTTTTTCCTCAGCCGCATGGAGCCTTCGTTGAACCAGTTTCTGCGTCATATGGACGCGAATGTGACAGCGAAAGGAAGTGTGGTTGTCGAACCCCTCGACCCGTCGAATATCCCCGGTCCGATGATCGGCGGTGACGATGGCGACCCAAAGCGAGACTGAGAGTTAGATGATGTTGAGCCTCCTAAATGCTCCCGCAATTCTCGGCATGCTGACACCACCTTCGACGTTCGAATACGTCGTGTTGGTGCCCGGCCTGATCGTGACCGTCACAGCCCTCGTGGTGATCCTTCTCGACGTATTCCACCGCGCCGAAACGTCGCGGGATTATATCGGGTACATCAGCGCCATCGGTCTGGGTCTCACGATCCTTTCGACCTGGGCACTCTGGGACGATTCGATCAACACGCCTGTCTTTCACGGCATGCTCTACGCCGACAAATTCGGCCTCTTCTTTGCAGCACTCTGTGCGACTACAGGCATTTTCGCCATCCTGATCAGTCCCAGATACATCCGTGCGCACGGGATGGATCGGGGTGAGTATTATATGCTCATACTCTTTTCGGTCGTCGGAATGATCTTCATGGCGAATGCCGCCGACCTCCTGACCATCTTCATCGCCCTCGAGGTGATGTCCAT
>CAYFTY010000394.1:0-4902 GCA_964346045.1 uncultured Bradymonadales bacterium
GGAACCCGCTGATCGAGGTCTCCCGGACCCCGCTGATCGAGGTCTCCCGGTACCTGCTCCCAGTGCTCCAAAAAATACGGCAGGAGCGTCTTTACCCGGCGATGGTCGATGTTGGTGTCGGGCTCGTCGACCATCGGAAATGCTCGTGGTCGTGTTGTGATATCCTCGTGAAGTTCTTGCTGCAGATCGATGCCAGCATTTCGAACAGCGCGCACCAAAAGGTCGGTACACACGCCCTCGGAGCGTGGAACGTCTCCACCCGGATAGTCAATCTTCTGGTAGCCGCCCTTGTAGGGCGCGCCGTTGATCACGGTCTTTTTTGCGCCCAATAGGATGTCGTATCCGCTTGGAATGCCGTCGCCATCAGGATCGGCGACCGCCCATTCGACGACCTTGATCTGCGGGGCCATCTTGCTGTGGGCGGGCCCGGCAGGAGCGCCGTCGACGTACGCGAAGGATGTTCCCGAGTCGTCTCGAAGGACTACCTTGTGATGACCCTCGAGCCAGCTTGGAAAACGAAGTTTCACCTGATCATCGTATTCCGAGAAGATGCCGCTATCAGTCTCTTTCAAGGTCTCCGGGACATGGAGAAGGGGCTCTGCGTCGTTCGAGGTCTCGGGGACATGGAGAGGGGGCTCTGCGTCGTTTGCTTTGGGAGCCTTCGAGCTCGCTGGCTGGACCGACTCGAGCTGCGAACTCGGTTCGACCTGGTTTCGGTCGCACGAGGCGGCGGCCAGAATCAATATAGGCAGAAGGGCTTTCATCATCCGTGTTATAGCAAAGATCAGACTGGCAGGTGTCTATTCCCAAAGAGAAGCAAAGACCTCTCTTGCCTGGATGAGTTCCCCGAGATTGTGCGGGAAAAAAGAAGGCGCCCGCGTATGAGAACGTGAGCGCCTTTGACTTCGAGCTATGTTGCGACGCAGATGGTCGCGATCGGGTTATTTCGGCGAGATGCGCAGAACGCGATTCTCGACGTTGTCGACCGCCCAGAGGTTCCCGTCGACATCGGCGGCGAGGCCCATCAGACCACCCGATTCGACCTCGCCGGAGAGGTCGAGCCAGTCGAGAAGGGTGCCATCGAGGTCGAATGCGTAGATTCTCGACGTCGCATTATCCGAGACGTACATAGTGTTATTTCGAATCTCGAGTCCCGACGGACGCTCGAGTCCGATTTCCGAGCCTTCGACGAGTGTCTCGGTGTTCGTGCTATTCATCTTGTACATCTCGGCGCCGTCGTAGTTCGGGCCCATCACGCCGCCACGCTCGCCCGCCGTGATATCGAGGGTCGCGATGCGGTTGTTGCCGGTGTCTGCGACATAGAGGAGCTGCCCCTGAACCTCCATATGCGAAGGCACGTCCTCGACGTACGAGACCTGTCCTTCTGCATATCGGGCGATGATGCCGTCGGAGTGGTCCGAGCCGCCTGGGCCGTGGTCTTCGCCAAAGTCGTAGCGCGTCAGCGATTGGTGATAACCGTCGAAGATCCAGTAGACGTTATCGGTCTCCCAGGCGATTCCAGCTCCGTTCGGGCTGTTGTGCAACATGTCGAGGTGTCCACCGTGTCCCCCGTCGAAGATGCGCATGTCGGCCGACCAGAGGGTCGGCCCCATGAAGTCGGCGGGGGTGGTCGACTGCGTGATTTCGTCGGTTTCTTGAGCTGTCGCAAAAACGTTTAGAGTGCCGAATGCCAGCGATGACGGACGCGCCATGAAGTGGTCTCGTCCCGGAGCGCCGAACCATAGGACGCTCTGTTCTTCAGTCGCAGGGTCGGTAATCACGATCGTCGTATTGTCGTTGACGTTGACGATCCAGAGTTGGTCGGGAGCTGTCGGGTTGAATTCCAGATCGCGGGGGCCATTGAGATCGTCGGCTTCTGTCGCGACAACTTCGAGGAGCACCTCGTCGATCGAATGCGTGCCGTTTCCGAGCAAGGGAAGCGGGGTGAGGTCGCTCGCGTTATTGACCGCGTTGTTCTCACCCGCTTCGCCGTTATTGGAGTCGTTATTGGCCAGATTATTATGGGTCGAGTCGTTATTCTCGCTCTGATTATTGGCGGCGGTATGATTCGAATCATCCGAGATCACGATGGGTGTCTGGTCTGATTCGGTGCCACCGCAGGCAGCCAGTAGCGAAACCAGGGCAAGCGAGAGAAAAAAGCGGCTCGTCTTCATCAAAAACTCCAGATTCAACATCTAAGCGGGAAAAAGGATTGTGGCGCGCGGCGGTACTCTGACGGCCTCGAGCCGAAATTTCAAGTATGTAGGTGTTTGTAGGTCATCCGACGGACTGCAATTCGGTGGTCGCATCCTCGTGCAGCGCATAGATTGTGGCCTCGACGGGTTCGCCGTGGATATCGACAGAGACCGTGGCTCCGGGTTCATTGAACTTCCGTTTGATATAGGCAAGTGCGACGGGAGCTTTTGCACTGAGCGAAAAGATGGAGCTTCGCACCTCGCCGACTTTCTTGTCTTTGACTCGGATTTCGGACCCTGGCTCGGGGACCTCGTCGCCCTGGAGAATCAAACGTCGGAGCATGCGGGCCGGGGTCCCCAGGGTGTCGAGGCGGGCGATGATCTCTTGCCCGAGGTAGCATCCTTTATTGTAGGCCACCGCGTGATTCATGTCGGCCTCGAGGGGGATGACCTTTTCATCGAGTTCGACGCCAAAGCGAGGTTGGCCGGCGTCGATCCGCAGGGTCTCGAGAGCCTCTTCTCCGACGGGCACAAGGTCTTTTTCGGAGGCGAGTGCCTGCCAGACCCGGTGCTGAGCATCCCGATCGACATAAAGTTCGTATGCTTCGAGGCCGTAAGTCGGAATCTTCTGGATGATTACGTCGGCCTCTTCGATCTGCCCCCAGGTCGCGCCCCAGTCGTCGACGAGCGCGAAAGGTCGCCCGAGGCCGCGCGTCGTGGACATCAAAAGGTCGGCAGATCCCGCGCCGACCAGCAAGATCCGGGCAGTCTGCTCGCTTCGATCTGCGAATTGCGCGTCTTCGTTGATGATGTTGCGTTTGAAATGAGCGATGACATCGGCTTCGACGCGGCCCCTCTCGAAATCGAAAACGAGCAGTTCCGGAACATGTAAAATGCGCATATCGGCGACGAAGCGGCCTTTGATATTCACGGCTGTATTGAGTTGTCCGCTACCGACTTTCGCAAGCTCGAAGACATCGTTGGTGACCAGACCCTGGACCAGCTCGACTACTTCCGTGCCAGTAGCGACCACAGTCTCTCGTTCGCTTCGGTCGGCAATCGCGAGTGCTCCCTCGAAGATGGAGGCATACTCACCTGCGGCATCTCCGAAATGTTGCACGATGCCGTCTTCGACCACAGCGCCATGTTCTTCGAGCCAGATTCTAAATTCGTCTCTACGCATCGATCCTCACCTCATGAAGAGATGCCGCAGCATTGCGAGCGATTCATTACAGGTCAACTCTAACCGGTACCGGGAGACCTTTTCGGCGCGTGGTTTATACGCGAGCAGAGGTCAACTCTAAACCGGTACCGGGAGACCTTTTCGGCGCATGTTTTATACGCGAGCAGCAATCCGTTGGTGCTCTCGGACCGAGAAGTGCGATCGATTGTCGATGGACACGCTTTATTCGACGCTTTTGGGAGCCATTTCTTCGGAAACGGCCGGCAAACCCAAGAAATGAAGGCTCCAAACCCTTGCAGTGGTAGACGGAAGACAGAGCGGTGCATCGGAGTCTGGAAATTTTCGCAAATTTTGGTCACGCGACCGGGAGTTCAGGCGGCGCAGGTACCCAGCCAGTCATCCCACATCGCCTGCACACTCATCGTCCAGATCGTGCGCGTGCGCAACGGGTGATCTGCAGGGCAAGGCCTGCAGTCCACATTCGCCAGATGCACCATTTTCACGGTTCCCGCGGGGAAAACCACGTCTCGTTGGCCCGCCTGCAAGCCGGCCAGGGCGAACCGGTGCTCCCCACGAAACTGCCGCTGGCGTTGCAGCGCGCGGATCAGCAGCTTTGGGTCACTTGTGGAAAATCGAGGGTTAAGCGTGCGCATCGGCGCAGGCGTTCTGGGCGTGGAAAAGGGGTCGATCGCCTCGCAATATTCGATACCGAGCACCGGCCCAACCCGCTTTTGGGCGTATCGCTTCTCCTCGCGGGCGATGAGGTCCTCGAAGAAAGCAATGACCTGCTCGAGAGGCAGATGGTCGAAGCCGGGCGGTGGCATCGGCGTGAATTCGACGTACTCGGGCATGGTTCGGCCGCACCACTCGGGACGTTCGAACCGCATCGGCTTCCCCCAGTCTCGCGGGAGAATCTTGAAGCCGGTCCATTCATCGGCGCGCTCCACACAGCCTGCCGCGACCGGCTGAAGCGCCACATAGAGCACCCGTTCGATGATCGTATCGAGGTCGAGAATCGTCATGTCGCCGGGTTGCCCTGAAGCCCAGAGGTTCTCGCGCCGGTTGAGCTGCAGGTTTCGCTTACGAGCGGAATTCGAGAACAGCTGCTGCATGAATTTCGAGCGTAGCCCGGTCTGATCTGTGACCAGCATATGGGGATGATTCGACATCAAGCAGGCTGCATGGGCGAGTTGGCCGCAGTCCTGGAGGGCCTTTCCAAACATGTAGCCAAAGAGTTCGCGAGTGTCGGCGCCCGGTCGCCAGAAATAGGCTCGATGGGACGTCCGGCGGGTTAGTTCTACGACTTGTCCAGGATGTTGTTCTTTCGGTTTCGTCATGACACACCTCCTCTTTTAGTGTCAGAGAGGTTTTCGGCCAGACACCACCAATCGTTGCGTGTTTTTTTGAAAAAACTTTGATCGGGGCTTGGAGGAGGGGGTTGGGAGCCTGGTTTTTGCTCTAAATTACAGTGTGATAGAGGTCTCCCGGTACGGGTTGGCTCACGGTACGGTACGGGTTGGCTCA
>CAYFTY010000395.1:0-4893 GCA_964346045.1 uncultured Bradymonadales bacterium
TACCCGACCGGCCGAAGGCCGACAATTCCTCCCCACGGGAGGAAGATCCGAGCGACAGCGAGGATAGGAGGGGCACACAAAACGAGGGTCCGATCGCTACCTCAGCTTGAGCAGCGCCTCCATCAACGCGGGTGTCTCTTTTCCGATCGCGGCGCTGGCCAGCTTCAGCTTCAGATTCAGACCGGCCTGACCGAAGAGGCGCAACATCACGCGCGCGACTTCTTTGCCGCTCAGCTCGTCTGAAAGATAGGCCGTCCAGTCGTCGTAGGGGAGTTCGAAAAAAGCATCAAAAAATCGAGCGGTATCGTCGCGGTCGAGGCTCAGCAGGGTCTCCATCCCAAAATGATAGAGTCTTCGGGCCGAGCGTCGCTCGGCTGGCCACACGGCCGCCCACGGGTCGACACTCTGGCCCGCGAGCCTTTGTTGAATCGACTCTGCTACGTCTTCGACAGATCTCAGGACCCTGGAAACCATATAGCCGGTCGCCGGATGAACCTGACTCGCCGCGCCACCTATCGCGACGCGGTTGTTTTGAACTATGCCAAATTCTGGCAGAGTATGCCCCATGGGGAATTTGCAACGCTCGCTTTCGAGAGTCTCCAGCACTCGCACTCCGCGATCGGCGAGTCGACGCTCGAGCCGATCCTTGAGCTTCTGGATCGCGACCGCGGGTCGCCCGACAAGCACGGTTTCTTCGAGAAACCAGTGATCCGTACCGAGCTTCATTGCGTAGAGAAAGGTCGGTGTCTCGAAGTCGTCTTCGTCATCGACGGGTCGAAAATCCATCAAGGCCATCTCATGGCCGTCGATGGGTTCGCCTTCGCAGCGCACCTCGACTCCCCAGGCGGTTTGATATCCGGGATCGGTGGCCGGGCGGCTCGAAAAGTGGGCACCGTGTCCCGATGCGTCGACGACGAAGCGGGCCTGCACACGACCCTGGCCGGTCTCGAGGACGTGTGGCGTTCCATCGATGACCGTCTCGACCCTCGCGTTCAAAAACTCAGCACGAGTCTTTTCGAGAAGACCGGTCTTTAGGGCCTCACCATCGAGTTTGGCGTAGGCTCGACCGAGCGCTCTTCCATCGAATGCGCCCCCGGGATGCACGAACGGTTTCCGCCAGATTTTCGCAAACGGCTCGATCCCCTCGAGTAAGGCGAGCCCGTCGAGCTCATCGACCCACGCACCGTAATTATTGGGCCATGGTCGGTCGACGTCGTCAGAAATCACCGCCACGCGCAGGGCATGAGAGCCCAGCGCGGCGGCCAGGGCAAGACCGGCCGGCCCCGCCCCGATAATCGCGACGTCGTAATCGCTCACGACTGTGGCGAAGCACTCGCCGCAAGATTAGGCTGCCAGAGAGTCTCGGTCGAATCCGAGTTCACGGCTGCCCAGCGGCTCCAGACAAAGAACGCATCGCTGAGTCGATTCAGGTACTTCAGCGCCCACGGATCCACGGGCTCACTCGCATCGAGCTGCACCACGAGACGTTCGGCACGACGGCAGATGGTGCGGCATTGGTGCAACTCCGAGTTCAGTCGCGTACCCCCGGGCAATACGAACGAGCGCAAGGCCGGCAGCTCCTCATTGTATTTATCGATGCTTGCTTCGAGCGCATCGACCTCGGGCTCGCCGACGCGCGGCATTTGCTCACCGATATCTTCGGGAAGCGTAGCGAGGATCGAGCCGAGGTTGAAGAGTTCGTGCTGCACACGCAGAAGCTCGGCGGCGAGCTCGTCGAAGTCTCCCTCATGTTCAGTTTCGATCGTCGTGCGCGCTGCGCCGACGAATGAGTTCAGCTCGTCGACTGTTCCGTACGATGAGATGCGTGTAGCGGTCTTCGAGACTTTCTGGCCTCCAACGAGGCTCGTTCGGCCTTCGTCACCTTTACGCGTGTAGACTCGATTGATGGCGAGTTCGGGGTCTTTGTATTTCTGCTCCGACATAATTTTCCTCGGTCTATTCATAGTGTATCGATGAGATGCAATGACTTACCATTCGAAACGCACGCGTCCCAGTGAATTCGCAAGGCTCATGACAAAGAAAGCCTCATTCTCCCTTGCTATCACACCGTGCGGGCCTTCGAGGAGTTCTTCGCTGATGCCGATGTCGACCCGCTGCAGTACCTCGTCACAGCGGGTGTCGACCATGTAGAGGGCGTCGTCGTTGAAAGCTGTGACATAGAGAATTTCGCGCTCGTCAAAGGCTGCGTGGTGGAGTGCGTTTTCAGAGGTTTCATAAAGCTCGATGGGGTCTTCGAGGCCTCGCAACCACTGCATCTGTGCAAGGTCGAGTACAAAGGTATGAGGTGCGGTCGCGCTCGCAAAATACGCCAGGTTGGTGCCGGGCTTTCGAGTGATTCGGCCGATGGCCGCGTCGAGCACGGGTTGATCTACCTCGAGGCTCGCGACCTGGTATGAATCAAGATCTTCGATCGCCACGTCGGCTGGCCAGCGATAGACCCGTGCTGCCGATGTCGCCAGTGCGACGCCATCGACGAAATCGATCGCACCGGTCGCGACGGCGAAGACCCACGGCTGGCCATCGACAACTTCGGTGCTCGCGTACTGCAGGTTTTCTGCATCGAGCTCGACTGTGGCCAGCGACGAACCATCCTCGTCAAAGATCTCGAGGCGGGCGGTCCCAAAGCCTTCTTCGGGGCTGATGTAATTGATGTCGGTCACCCACAGTCGTGAGCCATCCCAGGCCAGACCCGCTGGATTGACCAGGGAGCCTTCGAAGGTTTGCACGAGATTACCTGACCGATCGTATTGCTGAACGTTGCCGGCGAGATAATTCGATACGAAGACTCGCGAGCCGACCACCAAAACGTCGTAGGGATTGGCGTTTTCACCCACATCGACTGCCTGCTCGACACCATTCTGGGGTCTCCACGTACTCACCGTGTTTTGCTGACTTTCGACGATCCAGAGGGTGTCTTCGTATTCGGCCAGCACGTTGGCAGCCGGGCCGATCGAGCTCACAGATTCGATCGTGTACACAGGTGCCTCAGGGCCGCCCTCGCAGACCGCCGGGCCTCCGCCGAGTTCGTCGAGAGCTTCACGGATATCATCATCGGCGCAGCCCGCGACCAGAATGATCAAAGCCATCCACATCCAGTGCTTCACGGCGTTCCTCCCAGAAGAGTGAGCGAGGCATAAAATGAACGACCGGGCAGGGGTTGTTGAAGACTGTCGACGATCGTTTGCTCGTCGCTTACGTTCTGAACAGTGAGCCCGAGTTCGATCCAGGCCAGCGGCCGCGCGGCCACGGATACATCACCCGTGATGAAAAAGGGATTGGTGAGGTTGCCAAAATTGTCCAGATTCACGCGGCTTCGGGTCTGCGCGATGCCCGAAACTCGCAGCGAGTCGAATGATGGAACCCAACGTGCCATCTCGATCTGCAATCGCAGGTGTGCCGCGTGCTCGGGCTGATGGGGAAGCTGCGTCTGCGGCGATGAGTCGAGCGATGAATCGGTGTACGTGTAGCTGGCTTCGAGCGACAAATTTTCGAGAGGCGCGGCGCTGATGCCGGTCTCGACTCCTCGACTGGTCGCTTCTTTGAGGTTGGTGGCCTCGAGCACATACGAAGACACCGGCAAAAAGAGGATCAACGAATCGATCTGGTTTTCGAAATAAGCGACTTCGCCGCGCAGCCACTCGGGGCCAACGATCAAACCGGCATCCCACGTCCATGCGCGCTCGGGGTCGAGGTCGGCATTACCTCGCACGGTCTCGATGTCCAGATAGAGCTCATCGAAATCAGGTGCACGCCACGTGCGGGCGATATTTCCTCGCAGATGAAATACGTCGAAGGGCCGCAACACTGCGCCTGCACTCGGAAGGATCGCCGAATCTGAACGCGTACCCTCGAGAATTTCAGCTCGCACTCCACCGAGCAGACTGACGCGTTCATCGAAGAGGAGCACCTCGTTGGTGCCGCTGAGGCCGACTGTGGTGCGCCGGGCCTCGAGCAGCTCATCACTCAACGTTTCTTCACCGCGGTAGAGCTCGTGCCGGAGGTCGAGGTCGAGATGCGTGATATTTCCGAGCTCGAGGTAGATCAATCCACCCAGGCCGCCGCTGATGCCGGTATACTGGCTCTGGCTTTCTACCGCCTGCGCGCCGAGCAGCGTTTCGTCGTTGGTATACCCCTGATCGCGCCATTGAAAGCCGATGTGTTGATGGGCGTCGAATGCGCCCGCCTGCCCCGAAATCAGGTTTCGCTGCCGGGCTCTGGCCGTCGAGAAGACCCGCATATCTTCGAGGCGCGCCTGATCGAAAGCCTCTTGAAATTCACTCGGACCGGGGCTTCCGCGCTCTCCGGCCTCGAACGAAGCCGTGAGCTTGAGGTCGGTGTCTCGATCAAACTCGTATCCTCCCGTCGTGAGCAGGCCGAATTTCTGGTGATTGTTATTGACTCGCACCCGGCGGGTCCCCTCGGAGTCGATGAATCCGAAATCGCCTTCTGAGCGCCGCGCCATACCGCTGATGCGCAATGAAAGGTCGTCGTCGGCCCAGGCCGCATCGGCATTGATGCCGAAGGTTTCGAAACTCCCCGCCATGGTGGTTGCGCTCGTTTCCCAGCCGGGTCGCGAGCGCATCGAGGTCTTGATGTCGAGTGTGCCGGTGAGTGCTCCCGAGCCACGCGAGGCTCCAGCCGAGCCGCGGTAGACGTCGACAGATTCGAGGCCGCCGAGCGAAAGCGTACCCACGTCGAATCCGGCGCCGTAGGGGACGTTTAGTCGTTGTCCGTCGATGGAAACTGTGACCTGTCTTGCATTGCCTCCGCGGACGTTCACGAATGCCGATTGACCGAGACTCGATTGACGCCGCACCCAGATGCCCGGGACCCGCGAGAGCACGTCGGCGAGGTCGCGTCCCTCGGCAAACG
>CAYFTY010000396.1:0-4890 GCA_964346045.1 uncultured Bradymonadales bacterium
GGCTTCGAATACGACGTTGCCGAGCAAGTCGAACTCGAAATTTCGGGCGGATACAAAACGCTCTGGGGTGGCGACGACCTGCTCTTCTTCGATCAGGCATTCGTCGAATACGAGCCGATCAGCACCGAGAACTTCGAGCTCGAAATTGCCGTCGGCAGACAGCCCTTCGAGGTCGGTGGTGGCATCAATGATTTCTTCTTCAATGATGCGATCGACGCGGCTCTGATCGAGACCGACTTTGGAATCGCGGGCGAATTCGTCGCCTTTGCCGATCTTTTCTCGGCGGGAGCGCGCCCCGAAGACATCAGCTTCAGCTCGGGTCTCGGTCGCTCACAGGGATCGAGTTTCCGCGCTGACGGTGATAATAACGTTGTCCGCTACGGCGCCAAATATGGGAACTCGGCGTTGATTGATGGGCTCGATATCCGTGCATTCTATTTCTACGCCGACATCGGCGCCACCGACGTCGTTGGCTCGGGCTCAGACCGCACATTCGGACAGGCGTTCGGCGTCCAGGCGGACGGCGACTACACATGGCTCACCGGTGCTCGTATTGGCTACACACTCGAAGCGGGTGATTTCCAGATGTTGGTCTACGGTGAGTTTGCCCGCTCGGGTGGACTCGACCGTAAGCCCACGAACCTCGGTATCTTTGATGTGAGTACGGACGGCAATGCCTTTGGCGGTGCCATCCTGCCCGAGTACGCATTCAGCGAAAATTTTGGATTGCGTGGACTCTTCCACTTCTATCGCGCAGACGGCGCGCAATATGCAGCCGACAACGGCGTGCTCTTCAATCACGGCTTCGTCTCGATGCGAGGCGATCAGGTCGGCGGGCTCATTGCCAATCGCATTTCGGGCTGGCATCCGAGTGCCTATATCGCGACCAACGGAGTCGCCGATCAGATGCACGCGATCGAACGCATCGCCGGAACGCAGGTGCTGCACGCCAATCTCGGCGTCGACATCGTCCGCAAACTCTCGGTCGATTTCGATCTCTGGACCTACGCCGACACCGCGTCGTCCAATTTCGACACCGATCGCACGATTGCCGCGTCGAGCGAGCTTCCCTTTGGTTACGATGAATTCGACTTGCGGGCGCAAGAGCGTGCCGGAACATCGCTTGGTCTCGAAGTGAACGCGACGATCGCCTACCAGCCGATCGACTACCTCTCGTTCTATGTGAAGGGCGGCCTTCTCAGCCCGGGTGAATTCTATGAAATCGAGGTGAATCGCCGCGTCGGTACGGGTGGTGAGACGCAACGCGTTGCCATCGGTTCGGATACGCCCGTGACTGCCCAGGCAGTCCTCATTGGCACCATTCTCGAGCTCGATTGAGTCTATGAAGTACACGCCCTACATTTTGATGGTTGCCCTGCTCGCCACCCTGGGTTGCGACAACGACGACCCCGGTATTCCCGCTTCAAACCCCCAGTATCGAGGTGTGGAAGCAGGTGAGTGCTCGAGCGGTGAGCGCGGCAATATGATGATCAACGAAGTTCACTTCGCTGGAAGCGTCAACGACGATGGCGTCTACGATGCCGATGATATTTTCATCGAATTGTGGAATCGGCATCCGCGCCCGATCAACCTCTCGAACTGGCGCCTGCAGATTTATGGCGAGACCGAGGGTTACACTGAGGATAACGGGTATCTGATTCCGCAGATGGACGAGGCAATTCCGCCCAACGGTTATCTGGTGATCGCGCGCAAGCGTGATGGCGCGTTCGCCGACGTCGCCGATGTCTTCATCGAAGACCTCGAGATCGGCCGCAGCGTGTTCGAAATCGAGTTGCGCGATTGTGATTTCAAACTCATGGAAAGTGGCGGATCACGTGAGATTCGCGCGTTCAGCGGCGGGTACGACCGAGTGACGGCACGCTCGATGGAGCGCGCTCAGCTGATCTTCGCCAACCGTGGCGGAAACTCGATCAACTGGCATGCCTACTCTGAAAACCAGGGTCATCCCAATATTTCCGATGGATTCCGTCAGTTCACGCTCGCAAGCCCCGGCGTCGCCAATAGCGCCGATTACTCGGGTGCGGCCGCGACCGGAAACTTCGAATAAGGAGACGATATGAATACGCTACGATGCATCGTCTTCGCTCTCGCCGCGAGCGTTTTGCTCGTCGCGATGGGTTGCCAGAACAACGAGCCGGCCTATCCGTCTCTTCTGGTCAATAAATCGGACTACTATATCGACGATCGTGAGGGCGAGGCTCGGGCGCAGATGCTCCGCGAAATACGCAACGCCCGCAGCCAGGTCGATATGGCCGTGACGCGACTCACCGACCTCGATCTCGCCAATGCTCTCGTGACGGCACGAGATGCCGGCGCGACGGTGCGCGTCGTCGGCGACGCTGACTTTCGAGACGACGAGGGGTTCGAAATTCTCGAAAATGCGGGAATATCGATCACGTACGGTGACGGTGAGATGCGCTATCTGCCAGATCCAACGCTCTCTCCGCTCCTCGATTCGTGCGGATTGAATCCCGACGGCACCCGCGTGGTCTGCCCATCTGCCGAGCCTTTCGACCCGGCTTCCGACGGGCAGGTCGTGCGACCCGGCTCGTTCAATCTGATGAGCCACAATTTCATCACCCTCGAAAACCGCATCGTTTGGAATTTCTCATCGCCCTTTGACACAACGACCGTGCCCATGGCCTTTCGCGTCGACAGCGAGATCATGTGGGAGAGCTTCTGGCGCGAATTTACGCAGATGCACGGTGGAGTCTTTTCGATCGCCATCGACGTCTACAATGGACCTGTGAAATCGACCGGGCAGTGGAGCCCTGTCTACATGACCGAGCACGGCGAGATGCACCTGCGCTTTGGGCCCCAGGAGCGTGTCGTCAAGACTGTGATCGATGATATCTACAAGGCACGGTTCACCATCTGGGTGATGGCCGACAGCATCGACGAAGAATTCCTGATCGATGCTCTCGAATACAAAGTGAACGCGCAGAAGAATGGGCGCGCGGCTTTCGACGTGCGCATTCTCTTGAACGACGCCGGCCAGGAACCAGCCAACCGAGGACGACTCGAAGACCTCGGGGCACGTTTCGTGACCAATGTGGATTATCTTCCGACGGTCGTGCTTCTCGACACGCAGAGCGATGAGATGCGTCGCGGCCATATCGCAAGCCATCCGCTCTTTCGTACCGGCCCATTTCGAACCATTTTTGCCGTGCCGAATGACGAAGTCGAGATCTTCAAGTCCGACTATTTCTCGGATGGTGTGATGTGGAGCATGACCGCCTACCCCGACCAGGAGAATCCAGTCCTCGAGGACATGGAGCGAGCCTTCAACGGATTCTACGGAGCAGCACAATGAATCGAGTTACGACCTTCAAACAGCAGCTCGTCGGTGTGTTGATGCTCGCCTGCCTACCCCTCTGGGGTTGCACCGATTCGGGGCCGGATTACGATCTTCCAAGCGTAGCTGTGCTCTTCAACGCACCCGGCCACCGCGCAGGCTCTGAGAAAGACGTCCTGGCCGAGGAGTTTCTGATCGACCGCATCAGCAAGGCCGAAAAATCGGTCCATGCCTCGATCTACGGCTTCTCGAACCGTGGTGTGATCAATGCCGTGGTCGATGCCTATCTACGTGGAGTCGATGTGCGGATCGCCGGCGATGCGCGCCACTTTCTCTACCAGGAGCGCGGATATGAGGCCATCAACAGGCACCACATCCCGCTGCAGGTCGGAAACCAGTGGCACATCATGCATAACAAATTCTTCATCATCGATGATCAGTTCGTGTTCGTCGGTACGGGGAATATCACCACCACCGGCTTTGGTCGGAATAGTAATAACTGGGTCTATATGGATTCGCCGCTGATCGCTGCGGATTTCAAGGCCGAATTCGACCAGATGATGGACGGCAAATTCAGCACCGCCAAAGAGAGGATCGACAACGGGAATCTCTATCAGGTCGGTGACACCGAAGTCGAAGTCTGCTTCTCACCTCAGGAAGATTGCATGGGCAGGATTCTCGAGGAGCTCGACGAAGCCAGGACGGACATCCACTTCACGATCTTCGCCTTCACCAAAGATCAGGTGGGAAGCCGTTTCATCCGCAAGCATCGTGAGTTTCAGCAATACAACCGCGAGAACGGATTCGATGACCTGCCGATCATCAACCTCGACGACCCGGAGCAGTCGCAACCACGCAAGGTGGTCGGAGTCTTCGACCGCTCTCAGATTCACGGCAATTTCCTCTACCACGAGGCCTATCGCATGGTCGCCCTTGGCGTTCCTTCGCGTATGGATGCCAATGAGAATTCGAGGATTCCTGGCGACTATCAGGCAGGTGGCGGACGCCTTCACCAGAAGACGATGATTGTCGACTCGATGAGTGATCCGGTCGATTTCGATGAGGATCCTGGTGGGCCACGCGTGCTAACCGGCTCGTTCAACTGGTCGAGCGCGGCAACCATCGCCAACGACGAGGTGATGCTGATTCTGCGCGGTGAGCGCATCACGCAAGAGTACTATCGCGAATTCGAAAATATGTGGGGAGGCGGCAAAGAGACTTCGCGTGCCGTCTGCAACTACATGAAAGACTACGCCGAGACCGGTCTTCCCCTCTGTTCGCCCGAGGTCGAGCCCGGTGATGTCCTCATCAGCGAGGTTCACTGGGACGGCTGGAACGGCGAGCGTGACCCGTCCGATCGCACCGGCAGCCGCGATGATATCGTCGATGATGAGTTCATCGAGCTCTACAACGCGACCAACGTACCTATCAACCTTTCGCTCTGGACGATCACCAACGGCTACGATTTCAAGGTCGGATTCACGCCAGGCACCGTGATTCAGCCGGGCCAGTACTTCCTCGTGCTCGACCACAATCTGGTTCCATACACCGAAACCGACCCGCAGCGCGGCGCC
>CAYFTY010000397.1:0-4887 GCA_964346045.1 uncultured Bradymonadales bacterium
CCCACATCGTGGCGCTCGGCATCAAGACGTATGCGAACGGCACGTGCTCCCGTTCTGCCTCGGAGGTGGGTCGTGAAGACGAAACCGCATCTACGAATTGGGGGCGGCAGACCGTCGCAAGCCGACCTCGGCCATCCGGCCGATGCCCTTGCTCAGTACTCGTCGACGTAATCGTCTTCGTCAGCGTCGTGATTCATGGAGACGTTGATCGCCTTGGGATATTTCTTTCCGTCATTTCCGCCGTATTGAAACTCGACAGGAATGATCTCTCCAAGCACGTACGAGGGTAGTCGCGACCGCAGATCATCATCGACCACATTGGCGATGTGAAAGAAGAACTTCCGATCATCGTCCGTCTGGATGAACCCAAAACCCTTGTCGGTAAAATAGGCGATGATACGACCGACCATGTCGTCGCCAATCACCAGGTCTTCGTCGACGAAGCGGCGCTCGAGACGCTGAATCGTCTCGTCGATATCGAAGAACTGAAACGAACAGTCTTCGTTAATGCGAACGCCGACCGAGCGGTTCTGTGAGAACCGCTTGTCGAAAAGGAACGACAGGCATGCACCGAAGGCAACCAGCAAACCGCCCGTTTGAATCGCCACTTCCGATAGCTCGACGTACACAGCCTTGAGCACGATGCCTCGCTTGCTGGCTTGCGCGAACTTGTTGATGCGGTCGAGGTCGTCACGCGTCGTCGTGACGTGAACCCCGAGGTTGACGTGCGCGTGGACGTCCGAGAGCCGCGTCACCGTAAAATCGAGGTTGTAGAGGTCGGTGAAGGAATCGTCTACCGTCAGCTGCGCCCCAAATTCTTCAAATTTCTGTTGGAGCTCGGCTCCGAGCTCCACGTTATGTCCGTTAGATTCGTTGGACATGGGTTGTACCTCTCATCAATCCAGTCATTTTGCAGATCTTCAGGGTAGCAGGGCTAACCCGAACACCCAATCACGTCGGGCTCGCGCCAATTCCTCACTAACAAGGATTCGGCGTATTCGAAAAAGATTCACTCACCGCATCATGAGAGGCGGCGCAGGAACCCGTGGTATCTCGTGCGAACCCGGCCCGGCGCAGCGATCGCGAAACATTCATTCAGATGTGATCACTTCGGCGCCCGAACCATCTAGCAGCCCGGTTTTACCTATCGAGACCTTTCGAAGTCAAACGAAATCCCGGTCGAAATTGGGGATTGCGAGAACGCCAGAGCGTGTTGTTATGATGCGCCGGAGCCCGTGCTATGAATTCTGAACACAACGCGATGGAACCCAACGACGAAGAGAAAAGCAGACTCGAGGCGCATCGAGCCTTCGCCCGCGAAATCGATCGCGAACTCGGAAAAGTCTACGGTTTCGGGGGCCTCTCGGTGCTCGCAGCCGTGGCCACAGTCCTGGTGATTGCCTCGATCGCAGGATGGATCACGGCGATTGCAACCTGGATGATCGCCCTGACCGTCGGCCTCATCGCGCTCTGGCTGCTGCGGTCTCGGGTATGGAAAGCACGAGACGAATTGAGAAGTCGCGTCATCTCATATTGTGAAGTAAACGCACTCGATGCCGCGAGCTTGCAGGAATACTACGCCTCCGAGAATATGTACCCCTACTTTGTCGCGGTTTTCGAAGAACGACCCACCGCGAATCCCCGCGAATTGGATGATGCATGAGTGAAGTCTTCGATTTTCTGGCCCGCGGCGGCTGGTTGATGATCCCGATCGGCGCCGCGTCGGTCATTGCGCTCGGCCTCTTCGTCGAGCGTCTCTGGCAACTCCAGCGCAATAAGGCCCTTCCATCTCGCTTCCTCGAAGTCGTCACGCGACTTCTGAAACAGGAGCGCTTCCAGGAAGCCGAGGCCCTCTGCCACGGAAACGACTCCCATGTCGCACGCGTGCTCGAGGCCGGCATTCGCTACGTCGGACGGGATCGCGAGATCATCAAAGAAGTCATGGAAGAAGCAGGCCAACGTGAAGTCTACTTTATGGAACGCTTCACCGGAGCCCTCGGTTCCGTGGCTACCGTCGCACCGCTCATCGGACTTCTCGGCACGGTCACGGGGATGATTCAGGTCTTCCAGCGCGTGGTGAATAACGCCGGTTCCGGACAACCGGTCGACCCCGGCGCACTGGCCAATGGCATCTGGGAGGCACTGCTGACGACGGCCGCAGGCCTCGCCGTTGCGATTCCGGCCTACCTCGCCTATCGATACGTACTTTCGATCATCGATCGCTACGCCATCGAGATGGGTGAGGTCGCTCTACGCGCCGCTGAGTATCTGGTGCCCGAGGAGCAACGGCCCGCTCTCCATGGCGGATACGATGACGACGAGAGCGAAGAAGAGGCCCATGACGATCCGAGCGAGGAATCCGCATGAATCTTCGCGGAAAAGAAGGGCGTCGCGTCGAACCCACGATCGAGCTCATGCCTCTGATCGATATCGTATTCCTCCTGCTCATTTTCTTCCTCATCACGACCTCCTTTGCGCAGACGCCCGAGTCTCAGATTCCCGTGAATCTTCCGTCGGGAGTCAGCGGTGTAAGTGCAGGTGAGGGAGACCAGGTCGTATTCGTCGTCACCCCCGACGGGAGTATTGAGGTCGAAGGGAACGTCGAAGTTCCAGAAGGCTCGCTCGATGAGCGACTCGAATGGCTCAAAAATGAGAAACCGAATGTGAGCATGATGCTCAAAGGCGACTCTGAGGCGTCGCACGGTCGCGTCGTCGAGATTCTGGACCTGATCAAAGCGAAAGGCTTCGAGAGAGTGAACCTCGTGATCAAGCAGCAGGAATAGAGTTCCTCAGGCGCCGGATCCAACCTCGCATCAAGATGCCACCTATGGGGCCGACGACATCTCGGGGCCGAAAGCCTGAAACCTCGTCTGCATAGACCGGGCGAACCTCGACCTCATCGACGCGGGCGCCGATGGCCGCAAGCCGCAGCAAAATGTCATTGGGATAGCCGTACCTTGGATAGACCGCATCGAGATCGAGCCGTTTGATGATCTCAGCACGAATGGCCGTGTAGCCACATTGCGCATCCCGAAGCCCCGAGAGTGAACGCCCCCCGGCGAGTCGAGTCAGCCCTGCCAGAAGATCCGTCCCCAGACGACGTGCAACCGGCATGCGGTCGACCTCGGCATGTTGTGTACGACGTCCCTTGACGTAGTCAGCTCCGTCGATCACGCCGTCGACGACGCGGTCGAGCTCCGCAGGATCCATCTGATTATCGCCGGCCATCACGGCGATGACATCAGCGCCGAGCCTGCTGGCTTCCTCGTATCCTACGCAGATCGCGCGGCCGACGCCGCGATTGGGTACGAGTTGAATCGCCACGAAGCGTGAGTCGCGTCGGGCCCACGCTCGCGCGACTGCGTACGTATCGTCGTCTGAGCCGTCATCCACGATGATAATATGATCGACCCATGTCGGCATCCCGCCGAGCGTGAGCGGTAGGAGTCGTTCCTCTCGATAAGCTGGAACCACGACGGCGATAGTCTTCTGACGTCGCATCAGTTGTGCTGGACAAACCACGAAGCCGGATCGATGGCGCGTCCGTCACTGCGTAATTCGAAGTAGAGCTTGGGACCCTCGAGAGAGCCGGTATCGCCGGTCTTACCCAGCAGAGTTCCACGCTTGACCCGTGCGCCCATCTCGACATCTACTTTCTTGAGGTGAGCGTAGAGCGTGTGGTAGCCGCTCCCATGGTCGATGATGACGAGATTGCCGTATCCCTCGAAGCGATGGGCATAGACGACCAGGCCATGTGATGCAGCTTTGACGGGCGTTCCCTCGGCGATCTGCCAGGTCCACCCGGTATGACGTGTCGAAACTTTCGTCTGCCCGTGAGGCCTCGGTCCGAACCGGGCGACCGGAGCTCCAGCAACAGGAGGAATCAGGGTTCCTTTGAGTCGATGGAAATCCGCTTTGCTCTCATTCGTAATCATATGACTGAGCGAGCGATGCAGAGACTCATCGGTCTTCTGCAGGTCCTTTCGCGTATCGGGGTCATGGCGAGCGTCGCGCACCACCTCGTTCTTTTCGGCCTCCCGCGTTTCACCGAGAGCTCTCTCCTGGGCGAAGACGACCGTCGTACGAACACGCCTCTCGACCTCGCGAGCGAGCGTACGCTTTTCGTCTTCGGCCCTCGTCAATACGTCCATGTCATCGAGGCGCGGCTCAATGGCATCGACACTGGCAACCGCGAGCAAGTGATGGGCATCGCTCCGCTCGTCGGTACGAGGCCCCCGATTCAGACCCCGTAGTTCGCGTGTCCAACGAGTTAATATGGACGCCATCTGTCGATACACGGGTCCGGCGGCTCGCTGCGCGACGTCAGCTCGACGTTTTCGGTCGTGAATGGCTTCGTCGAGCGAGGCGACGAGCAGCTCGTATTCACCGGCTGCTTTCCGCGCAGAATCACGCTGAGCCTGAATCTGATTCAAGCGCGCAAAGAGGTTGGCGTCTTGAGATTGGGCGATCGCCGACACGCTCGAGAGCAGCAGCATGGCAGCGCCCGCCCACCCCAGTATCTGAGCCACCTTCTTCATCAGATCGTCTCCCATCGGAGCATGGGCCCCGGCACCAGCCGTGAGGGCCGTCTTTTCGGCGCGGCAACCCAGGCTCCGACTGCCAGTCCAACGACGCCACCTACAAAGGTCGGGGCTGCCGCAATGGGCCACGCCAGGCCCATCGTCGGACGGACCCCGAGTCTGGCGACGACGAGCCCGTGGATCAAGAAGAGCCCGACGACCAGCAGCACCGATGCCGTCGCCCCGGCCCAGAAACCCAACGAAAGCCCGCGGATCATCGTGGGTCGCCTGGTTTCGTTGGCCCCGGCTCCGAAAAGCTCGAGTGCGTCATTCATCGATTCTTCGCGCTCGAGTAATCGCCGCAGAT
>CAYFTY010000398.1:0-4862 GCA_964346045.1 uncultured Bradymonadales bacterium
CCTTCATCTCCCCCCTCGCGTATTCCGACCGCTCCGTTCTCCATACTCCCTTGCATGAATTTACGGCGAGGCCGTTATGAAAGACGATTTTTCACTGAAGGGAGAGATCATCGAAGCCCTCGAAGGCATCGAAGATCCCGCCAAAGAAAAAAATATAGTCGACGCGCATATGGTTGAAGAAGTCGAGGTCAGCGCAGGCGTTGTCGACCTCGTCATCGCAATCGAAAAAGGGCGCGATCGCGAAGAGCGTTTTGCGATCGAAGACGGCATCTACGATGCAGTCGAGGCGGTCGAGGGCGTCCGTGAGGTCAAAGTCAAAATGATGACCCCGCAGGCCATCGCTCGTGACACCGAGGGCGCAGACGCTGAGCCAGCGAGCGCACCCGCCGCGCAGGCTCCGGCAGCAAGCCCATCACCGGCTTCTCCATCCGGGCAGGCAGCAGGCCCGGGCCCGGGTTCGTCGATTCCACCTTCCGCTCCGATTCAGGGTGTGGGCAAGGTGATCGCAGTCGCATCAGGCAAGGGCGGAGTCGGAAAGTCGACGGTCGCGGTCAATCTCGCACTGGCCCTTAAAAAGATCGGCTACCGCGTCGGCCTGCTCGATGTCGATATCTATGGACCTTCGCTTCCGACCCTTCTGGGGATCGCGGGACGTCCGAGCGTTCGAGAACGCCGGATCGTGCCCCTCGATGCAGAGGGTTTGCGTGTCATGAGCCTGGGATTCCTGATGGACGAAGACACGCCGGTGATCTGGCGAGGCCCCATCGTGACGGGAATCATTCGCCAATTCCTGCGAGACGTCGATTGGAGCGGCCTCGATTACCTCATCGTCGACATGCCTCCGGGCACCGGCGATGCGCAGCTCGCGCTCGCTCAGACTGTGCCGGTCGATGGAGCGCTGATCGTGACGACACCTTCGGATCTATCGCTCATCGACGCCGCGCGCGGCCTGCAGATGTTCAAAACGCTGAATATCAACGTGCTGGGCATCATCGAGAACATGTCCAAGTTCGTGTGCCCCTGTTGCGACGAGGTGACCTATATCTTTGGCAAAGAGACGGTCGAGAAAGAGGCGGAACGCCTCGAGACCGAGCTTCTGGGCGAGATCCCGCTCGATACCGCAATCCGAGAAGGAGGGGACGCCGGACGCCCCGTCGTGGTGGCAGAGCCGGATAGCGCGGTGACCCAGAGCTTCGTCGAACTGGCCGAGTCGCTCGTCGACGCGGCTCCCCTCGAAGAACCGACCGAGGCAGGCGAGTCCGAGGGCGAAAACAAAGGGCTCTTTTCGTTTCTCAAGAGCTGAGCTTGTTCGCCTACCACGGGTGTCCTAAGATCGCGGATAGCTTGCTCAGCACCACATATCCGGGTCACGTGACACGCCATGGGCGAGAAAAGCAGTTCGCAAAGCGTTGTGGTTTCAGTCCGCGTCGATTCGGGAGTCCTCGCCGAGATCGACCGGCTGCTCGAGTTTCGTTTTCGTGCTCCTGTCGGGCGCGAAACCTACCTGCGGATGATTCTTTACGGAGACGAGCCTCCCGTTTCGGCGACCGTCGAGGAAGGCAAGCTCGTGCGACTCGATTTCCGAATACCCGACGAGTCGGCCCGTGAGCTGAGCCAGAGAGTAGGCGGGGGAAACCGATCCGCCTACGTGAGGCGCATGCTCACCGGGCACGAAGAACCGCTGTCGGCGCCCGAACAGGACTCTTGACCCTTGCTGAACTCGCCCAGACCGGGCCCTCTATCCAAAAGTCGTTCAATGCCACAACCTGTGCTACGATCGCGTCCTCGGAGACGCGCCAGCGCAATCGCGCGGCCGACAGTTCCGTTCGATGGTAGGTGCCGTTGAGTCGATTCGGACGACATTTCGTAAGGATTCGCGAGCTCAAGAGCTTTGAGCATCGCCTCTTGAGACTCCTGGTCGATCGACCGGGCGTGCTTCATCATCGCCACGAGGCGCTCTTTCGCTACGCCCTCGCTATGGCGCAGATGAATCTCTTTCGTGATCCCGAAGGAAACGACATCGATGTATCCGACGAGGTCGACGGCCTCAGGGCGTGGATGCTCGAAGCGATCTGCCCTCTCCTCCCCGAGCGCGGCGAACCCAACGTCGAGATGATGCGCGAGATCGCAGGGGTCCTGGCGGTGAGAGTCGACGCAACGCGCTCCAGGCTCCTCGAAGCTCACGTCAATGATTTCGGGCCCGAGCACCTCGACGAGGAACTCCTTCAGAAAAAATTGGCCCTCGTCCTCGGAGGAGGCGGCGGTTCGGGCTTTAATCATCTGGGCACCTTCTCGCTTCTCAACGAGCTCGGCGTGATCCCCGAGCTCATCGTCGGATCTTCGATGGGCAGCATCATGGGGCTTTTGCGAGCGATTGATCGGACTTACGATCCCGTCAACACCGCACTCGCACTACCCAAGCACTTCGAACTCGACAGCCTCTTCAAGCCCTTCACCGGGTATTCGCGCTATGGTTTTCCGGGCGTCTTCCACCTCAACCTTTTGCGCACGGCTCGAGAGATCTTCGAATCTCTCGTCGGCGACGGCACGCCGCGCTTTGATGAGCTCCCCATCAAATTGGAGATCATCGCCACCGGCATTCGGACCGGCTTTCAGGTCGAAAACGAAACCTACGAGAAAGCGGCTCGCGACGCCGAGAAGGTCGGACCTGCGTCGATGCGGAAGATGCTCAGAATCTTCTTCTCGTCGGTCCGAGAATTGACACGCAACCCGCGCTTTCTGGCGCAGGTGGTATTCGGTCGAGATCAGATGACGTCGGCCTTCCCGGTGATCGAGGCCGTTGG
This sequence comes from uncultured Bradymonadales bacterium, assembly GCA_964346045.1. Lineage (GTDB taxonomy): Bacteria > Myxococcota_A > Bradymonadia > Bradymonadales > Bradymonadaceae > CAYFTY01. Next base: position 2,805 of record CAYFTY010000398.1, read on the forward strand.
ATTCTCGTGCGCCGTACCCGGATTGCTCCACTACGACATCTTTCACGACGATCCCGACACCATCACTCCCCTGGACTCGATCTTCGAGCGTGATCGACTCGTACGACTCTGTGATGGGGGCGTGGTCAATAATGTGCCGAGCCGGGTGGCGTGGGAATCTGTGCAATCGGGAACGATCGGCTCGCGCAATGCGTTCATTTTATCGATGGACGTCTTCGCCCCTGTAAGGCGTGGTTCCAACATGATCTGGATTCCGATCCAGCAGATCGCGAGACCGGCCGTACAGGCCAATAAACCTTACTCGGATTATCACAAAACCTTCCGAGCTACGCCGAGTCCCCTGCAGATCATGATTACGAGCTACTCCAAGCTCAAGGCGATCGTCGAAAACTCTCGCGAGCAGCTTCGCAACGACGAACCCTACATCGCTCGCGCAATCGAACGACTTCCACCCTACGGTACGTGGAAGATCGACCCCTCTTGAACGAGGCAGAAAATGAGCGCTCTGACCACGAATTCAGCCGAAGTCCTCGCCAGGCTTCAGGGCCTCGAAAGCGGCCTCGAAGGCGAGCTTCGCACCGACAAAATGCATCGACTACTCTACGCGCAGGATGCATCGGTCTACACCATGGAGCCTCTCGGTGTGGCGTTTCCGCGCAGCCGCGAGGACATTCAGAACATCGTTCGACTCGCTGACTCGAGCGGTTTTTCTGTCGTGCCCCGTGCGGCAGGCACCAGCCTGGCCGGGCAAACGCTCGGCCCCGGACTGGTGGTCGATACCGGGCGGCACATGAATCAGATACTCGAGCTCAACGTCGAAGAGCGCTGGGTTCGGGTTCAACCAGGCGTGATTCTCGAAGATCTGAACCGGTATCTCGAACCGCATGGGCTCTTTTTCGGACCCGACACGTCGACTGCCAACAGGTGCATGATCGGGGGAATGATCGGAAATAACTCGTGCGGCACTCACTCGATCCTCTATGGCAACACGATGCAGCACGTGCTCGAGCTAGGCGTCGTCTTTTCAGATGGGACCTACGAGTTGCTGCGGCCATGGGACTCGGACGAATTCGCAGAAGCACTCCAACGTAAAGACCGACTCGGTGAAGGGCTGCGCGCGATCGACGCGATTGTTCGAAAACATGGCGAGACCATTGTCGATGGCTATCCACGAGCGGACGTGATTCGCCGCAACACCGGTTATCCGCTGGACGACATCGAGCGACGCAGGCCCTACAGCGACCATGGCGAGCCCTTCTCACTCGCGCGCTTCCTCTGCGGCACTGAAGGCACGCTGGGCATCACGACCGAAGCCAAACTATCGCTCGTCGACGCGCCACGAGAACGACTCGTCGTCTGTGCCCATTTTGCCTCGTTGACGGAGGCAATGAAGGCGACGGTGTTGGCGATCAAACACAATCCATCGGCCGTCGAACTCGTCGACAAGACCATTCTCGATCAGACGAAGAACAACCTGGAGCAAGAGCGCAACCGTTTCTTTGTCGAGGGTGACCCCGAAGGCGTGCTGATCATCGAGTTCTATCGCGACACCGTTGACGAACTCGAAGCAGCAGCGGCCGAGGTGACCGACGAGCTTCGCTCGGCAGGGGTCGGCTACTCCTACCCCATTATCCGCCCCCCCGACGATAAGAAAGTCTGGAATCTGCGAAAAGCCGGGCTTGGTCTCTTGATGGGAGTCCCGGGAGATAAAAAGGCTGTCTCGGTCGTCGAAGACACCGCTGTCCCCGTCGAGGATTTGCCCGACTACATTGCCGAGTTCATGCAGCTCATGGACAAGTACGGAACTTCGAGCGTCTACCACGCGCACGCCTCGGTCGGGGAGCTGCATCTGCGGCCTGAGCTGAACCTGCGAGATCCAGAGGACGTCGAGAAATTCAAGGGTATTGCCCGCGACACGACCGACCTCGTACGAACCTATCGAGGCTCATTGAGCGGCGAACACGGCGACGGTCGAGTGCGCTCGCCCCTCATCGAGCGATTCTATGGAGAGGAAATCTACGGATTTCATCGAGAGATCAAAACTGCTTTCGATCCGCA
>CAYFTY010000399.1:0-4860 GCA_964346045.1 uncultured Bradymonadales bacterium
AATCCCCCGCGAGCGGCGCCGGAGCACCTCTCGCCGAGGAACTCGAAGCGCCTGCTCCTCGAAAGAGTTCCGCGGGCACGGGCCTTCTCATCACGGTCTTCGGATTCGTATTCGTCGTCGGAATCATCGTTGCAGCTTACTCGATGGGAGCTCTCGACCCTCTGCTCGGCACCGACGAAGCTGCGAACAACCCCGAGCCGGCAGGAAATGACCCGATCGCTGCGGTTGAGCCTGACGCCGCAGAGAGTGAAAAGCCGGAAGCGCCAGAGCCCGAGCCTGATCCGCTCGAAGAAGCGCGAAGTGTTTGGGAAGCCGAGCCCTCGGCAGAGAACGCAAAGCCTTTCGCGATGCTTCTGATCGACAATGGCTCGCACGCAGAAGCACGAGACGTGCTGGCTTCGAGCGAAATGAATCCCGAGCTTCGGGAACTCTTCAACCAGAGCCTCGAGCGAGAATTTTCAGAAGAAGCGCCTGTCGAACTCGAGGCGCGTGCCTTCGAAGGCGCCCGCGCCGTCAAGCTGCGAAAGCGCACCATTCTCATCTTCGAGCACGAAGGCAAACAGGCGAGATTCATCCCCGACACCGGTGCATCGATCCCCGCGTGGCGTGCATCCATTGCATCCTATCGACTTTGCGAAGCAGCCCTCTGCGGGTTTAAAATTCCAAAGGTGATTCCGGCACGTATCGCTCAGAGCGCGTGGGAAGAAGCCCTTGTCTCGCTCGACGCAAACGCTCGAACGTCGTTCACGGATGTCGACGGCACCTCGTATTTGATGGGAGCGATCCAGTACGAAGTCGACACGGCAGCATTCTTTCCGGTCTACGAGACCGAGATCTGGCGCGAGTGGCTCAATGGCGACCAGTCGGGGCTCGATGAAGCGCTCGGCGAGGCATTTCGTCCCGTCGAAGGGATTTCGCAGGAGGCCTACGACGCGCTCGTGGCGCAGACCTCTGATGCTTCGACACGCGAGATCGCCGCGCAGACCGCTTCGATTCTGGCATTCGACTATCTCACCAACAACTTCGCGCGCTTCGACCGTGCGAGCACCGATTTCGATCATGCGGTCCTCGTCCGAGATGGGACACTCTACTCGATCGACAATCTCGACACGTGGCGTCCGCGAGCCTCGACCCGCGTGAAAGGTCGTTTTTCGTGGACGAGGCGATTCAACAGGACATCGGTCGATTCGCTGCGAGCGCTCGACCGGGACACACTTTCTCCTCTGCTCTTCCCCAATCCCTCGGGGGCCGAGAAGACCGCATTACGCGTCTTCTGGAGCCAACGAGACAGGCTCGTCGAACGCGTCGACTCGCTCGTGAAATCCAACGGCGAAGCCGAGGTCTATTTCGAGTGACCTTGCGTTGCATCCCTGCTCTCGGTATGAAGCGCCGCAACGCTGGATGAAGGGAATGCATGCCGAAAATTTATTACGGTACCGATGAAGTCACGCATGGTTGGGAACGCTATTTCGCAACGTGCAATGCACTCGAGGTGCCTCACCCCCGACAAAAAGCCCCGACCCTCAAGACGCTGAATTCGTGGCGTGTCGAATCGCCGAAAGGCTTTGCATTCGTCATGCACGTTACGCCAGAGGTCGTCGATGAGCTTCTGCGGCTCGCAGAAGCGCAGGAAACCTCACTCAGCACCGGATTTCAGGAGGCCTGGAAGACCTCGCTCGAGCGAGCTCACGCGCTGGCCGCCAAAGCGATGCTCATCTCGACGCCTTTCGAGTTTACGCCATCCTCGACCAGCCGCGCTCTGATGGCCGAAGTCGCGCGCCTCGCGGAAGACTTTCGCGGCCCCATCATCTGGGAAAGCTCGGGCGTCTGGCCTGTCGACGAGACGCGAGACATGGTCGAAGAACTCGGCCTCTCGTATACGATCGACCCGTTCATCGCCCTCGAAGACGAAGTGGAATTCACCCACGGTGATGCCGCTTTTTCGATCGCTGAGCGCGCAGGAATGCGCCGTCATTTCGATGGCTTCGATTTCGAGCGTCTCTTTGCAAAGGCCTCGTCCTACAACCGTGTCTTCATGCTTTTGCGTGGCCAGTACAAATGGCGCCACGCTCGTGAGATTCGGGAACTGCTGAAATTGATGGACGAGTGAGCCGCGAGGCCGCGTCGAGACCACTTCCACCATGCCTCGAAGCGTGGTAGGTACGCGCCAGCGAAAGAAATGTCGCCTGTACTGACGACGGGCGTACACACAAACTTATACCGCCGCTTCGGTCCGCCGACGGCAATCTCGAGAGACTCGGATTTAGCCCGAGCATGGATGTCATGACTGACCTGACCAAACTCATCAAAACGAAAGAGCGGAGCAGCGGCTCGAACCGCCCGCTCAACATTCTTTTCGCGAGCACCGAAGTCGCCCCCTACTCCAAAACGGGAGGCCTTGGCGACGTCGCCGCTGCACTGCCCAAGGCGCTTGCGGCACGTGGTCATCACGTGTCCATGTTCACCCCGCTCTACAAGGGCCTCGACCCGGTCCAAGAGCGCTTCAGTCGGCGGCTCCTGCCCCTCGAGATTCCGACCAAGGCCAAGACCCAGAAGAAGGTCGAAGCCATCGTGTGGGAAACGCGTATGGCGCATGGCGCCAGACTTTTCTTCCTCGATTTCGAAGAGTTCTTCGACCGAGAAGGAATTTACGGCTACGATGGCGGTGCATTCGAAGACAACGCAGCTCGTTTCGCGTTCTTCTCACGCGCCACGGTCGAATTCGCGCGGCAGACGAGCGTTCCGGTCGACATCATGCATCTGAACGACTGGCATACCTCTCTCGCGCCGGTCTACATCCGCCAGTATTACAAAAAAGAGCTGGCCGACGTGAAAACCTTCCTCTCGATCCACAACATCGCCTATCAGGGCGAATTCGACGAGGACGAACTCTCGGCAACAGGCCTGCCCAAATCGTTCGCATCCGATTCGCAGCTCGGACACAACGGCAAATTGAACTTTCTCAAGGGCGGCTTGCTCAACGCAGACATGCTTTCGACCGTGAGCCCGACTCACGCAGACGAAATTCGCAGCGAAGAAGGCGGGCACGGTCTTCATGAGATTCTTCAGGACCGCACCGAAGACCTCGTCGGTATCATCAACGGTGTCGACTACCACGTGTGGTCGCCCGAGACCGACCAGTATATCGAAGTGCGCTACAGCCCCGAGCGTCTCAACGGGAAACGACAGAATAAAGCCTATCTGCAGCATGAGTTCGGATTACCCGTGCGCCCGGTTCTGCCCCTGCTCGCCTTCATCGGCCGACTCGCCGAACAGAAAGGCATCGACATCCTCGTTCCCGCGCTTCGCAAAGAGCTCAAGGACCTCGAGAGCGAGCAGGATGGATTCCAGGTGGTCTTTTTGGGCCAGGGCGATCCCAAACTACGAAAGAAGATCGAGAAGCTAGAGAGCGAGTTCCCACGACGGGTCTCAGCGCATTTTGGATACAGTGAAGAACGCGCTCATAAAATGATCGCAGGCTCAGACCTGCTGCTCGTGCCGAGCCGCTTCGAGCCCTGCGGCCTCACCCAGATCTACGCGCTCAAGTACGGGACCCTTCCGATCGTCCACGCGACCGGCGGACTTGTCGATACGGTCCGAGATGCTGACGAGCATGCCGATGGCACCGGTTTCGTCTTCGATAAGTTCAGCAAGGCCGAACTGGGCAAGACCATCCGGCGAGCCGTCGAGCGCTATCGTCACCATCGACAGTGGCGCCCCCTGCTCGTCAACGCCATGAAACAAGACTTTGGCTGGGCTCGCTCGGCCGAACTCTACGAAGAAAGCTACCACGCTGCTCTGGGCATCAGTGCCGAAGACAGGGAGAAGTCGGCGTCATGACCAAATCGAATCTGGAACGACTCGAAGAACTCAATGAGCGTGCCGAAACGGGAGGCGGTGAGCGCCGCATCAAGCGTCAGCACGATGCCGGAAAGCTCACAGCGCGTGAGCGAATCGACCTCCTTCTCGACCCCGGAACATTCGTCGAACTCGACAAGCTCGTTACCCATCGATGCACCGATTTCGGGATGGAAGACAATAAGATCCCAGGCGACGGTGTGGTCACGGGATACGGGAAAGTCGACGGCCGGCTAGTCTATGTGTTCGCACAGGACTTTACCGTGTTCGGCGGCAGCCTGAGCGGCGCTTACGCCCAGAAAATCTGCAAGGTCATGGACCTTGCGACGAAGGTAGGGGCACCGGTCATCGGATTGAATGATTCGGGCGGTGCGCGCATTCAGGAAGGCGTGGTCAGCCTCGCAGGCTATGCAGACATCTTCTATCGGAACACGCGCGCAAGCGGAGTTGTCCCGCAGATCTCGGCCATCATGGGACCATGCGCCGGCGGAGCCGTCTACAGTCCGGCGATCACCGACTTCATCTTCATGGTCCAGGAATCGAGCTATATGTTCATCACCGGGCCCGAAGTTGTGAAGACGGTCACGAGCCAGGATGTCACGAAGCAGGAACTCGGCGGCGCCGAAGTGCACAGCGAAAAGAGCGGCGTCTCGCACTTCGAATGCGCCAGCGAAGAAGAATGCATCGCGCAGATTCGCGAGCTTCTCTCGTTTGTGCCCAGTAATAATGCTGAAGACCCGCCTTTCGTGCCGACCGACGATGATCCCAACCGGCGTGATAAAGCCCTCGAGACGATGGTCCCCGAAAATCCCTCGAAACCCTACAACATGGGCGATGTGATTCGGGCCACCGTCGATGACGGCTATTTCTTTGAGGTTCAGGCCGAATTTGCCCGAAATATCCTCTGCGGGTTCGCTCGCTACGGTGGATACTCGGTGGGCATTGTCGCCAACCAACCGCAGGCGCTCGCGGGCTGCCTCGACATCAACGCCAGCATCAAGG
>CAYFTY010000400.1:0-4860 GCA_964346045.1 uncultured Bradymonadales bacterium
AGAAGCGGCTGCGAAACATAAAGGCGAAGAAGGAAAGGCGGGCAAAGAAGACGAAGAAGCCGTCGATAAGAAACTCGCCATCAAAGGCGATCGTGATCCCGAGGATCTCGAACTCAAGAAGGCGCGAGACACGCAGATTGCCATGGAAGCGGGTATCGCGAGTGAGCTTATGGTCGCCAGCCCGTGGGGATCGTCAGATGCCTCAGTGGGTTCGGATGCAATCCACGCTCTCGGAAATCTCACCGGCGATACAGCCGGAAATGCCAAAGGCTTCGGCGGTCTCGGATTGAGCGGCGCCGGTCGCGGTGGCGGCGGAATTTCAGAACGCGGTATCGGGCTCGCCAACGTCGGTACGGCCGGTCGCGGCGGCGGAGGCCGCGGAGGCAAAGGATACGGTAAGGGTGCAGGAGACCTCGGTGAGCGAAGCAGTCGCGTGCCGAAGATCGTTCCGGGCAAGCCTGCTGTCCAGGGTTCGTTGGATCGCGAAATCATTCGTCGCGTCGTGCGCCAGCACCGACGGGAGATTAAGTTCTGCTATGAACAGGAACTGCAGAAGAATAAGAACCTCGAGGGTAAAGTGGTCGTGAAGTTCACGATTTCACCAACGGGCTCCGTTGCAGCGGCTACTGTGCGGTCGTCGACTCTGAATAATGCGGCGGTCGAACGCTGCATGACAGGAAAGATTCGACGCTGGGTCTTCCCCGAGCCGAAGGGTGGCGGTATCGTGATTGTGAACTACCCATTCAACCTTCGTAGTTGACGCTGATTGCCGAAGAATGACTTCGAGCCGAGGCCGTGTGCCTCGGCTCTTTTTTGATCCCTCGCGGAGCGTGCGCCTCGATCTTTGGCGGTCGAGCCGCCGGCGAACGCGCGAATCGATCCAATCTCGGTGCTTTGACGGCGGGAAGTGTTGCCACCGGTTCGACCTACGGTTTATGATACCGACCTGTCCACAATCATGCTCAGCCGCTGCGGCGGATTCCTGCTTCATCAGGAGCCAATTCGATGATCTCTCAGAGAGCAACATATATTCGGTGTCTGAGACCTCTATCCGTGTTTCTCTTCTGCATTGCGATTCTCGCAAGCGGATGCGAATCGATGGACCGGGCTGAGGCCGTTACGGCGATGAATAAAGGGCTCGAGAACCTTCAGTCGGGGCAGACTCTCGATGCGGTGAGGTATCTCAAGGAGGCCGGGCAGATCGACCCGAATTACGCCTCACCTCCATATTATCTCGCTCAAATCTATCACCATAAGTTGAGCGAGTTGGACAACGCCGAGATCAATTACCGCGAAGCATTGAGTCGTGATGAGGACAATCCTCAGATCGCCTATCAGCTGGGAACTGTCTTGTCGGATCAGGGCAAATACGACGATTCGTTGGCCTATTTCCGAAAAGCCACCGAAGAAATGCCAAATTTCGCGAAGGCCTGGTTTCGATTGGGGCTGAGCCAACAGTACGAGAAGGACTATCCCGCAGCCGTCGAGTCGTACATGAAGGCGATCGAGTCTGATCCCGACATGAAGATGAGCGAGGACGATAAGGGGGGCGCGCACTACCACGCCCTCGGAGATCTCTACAATCGGTTCGGCTTCTACGACAAAGCGCTGAAAGTCTACGAAAACGGTCTGTTGAATAATGCTGACGTTCCTCGGTTGCTCGTCGGAAAAGGGGTGGCGCAGATGCAGCTCGAGCGCTTTGACGAAGCGGCCTCGAGCTTCAACAAGGCACTGGGCATCGACCCCTCGTTGGGCACGGCCACGTTCAATCTAGCGGTCGCGAAGATGAGACAGGGTCAGACCGACGTGGCGATCAAGGGTTTCGAGGAGTTCACGTTGAAGGCAGACCCTGCGGAAGACGAGGCACGCATCATTGCTGCGCAGGGCTTCATACAGCAGATCAACGAAGCCAAAGAACAGGAAGCAGAAAAATAGCCGCGCGGCGTTTTGTCGTGCGCTCTTTCGTGATTTTTTACGAGACTCCTATCGTTGCCGTATGCGGCATGGGTGTGTTAGAAAACCGCGATCACAATCGAAGACGAATAAAGACATTTCTCCCACGGCCTCGGCCCAGCTTTTGGACACGCGAGTACGGCAAATCCGGATGAAGATGATTCGGGTTTGTCGCGGCGGTCATTCGAGTTCGCGGGAGATAAAATCGCCCTATCTACAGGTCCCTGAGGAAGCGAAGATTACATGAATCGCGAGACTCAACTTGAAGCCTACCTCGAAGCACTCACTGCCAACCCGAACGATCTCTCGGCCATTGCGAGGCTATCGCAGGTCTACGAATCGGACATACCCGCGCTCGTGCGCGAGCTTTCGAGTCGGTCTGAGAGCGCGGATGACGACGACCTGACCGCGCGGCTCTTGCTCGAGGCAGGTATCCTCTCGATGCTCGTGCTCGGTGATACCGAGCGGACAGGGGTGTTTCTCGACCGAGCAGCTACGGCCGGAGAGGACGAAAAGCTTCAAGTCGAGGCGCGTCTTTTCCTCCTCGCTCACATGGACAAGGTCGAAGAGCTCTTCGCGCTCTTTGGCGAGCAAGTCGAAGATCCTTCAGACGAGAGCCATCAGAGTCGGCTTTATTATCAGATGGGGCGTTTGCTCGAGTATCTCTTCGAAGACCTCGATGAAGCACAGAATGCCTACAGTTGGTCGGCGCAGCTCGGAGGACATCAAACGCCTGCTCTCTGGGGTCTGCAATCCGTCCATCGAAAGAAGGGCGAAACCGAAGCCTATGCTGAGCTCGTTTACGACGAAGTTCAGTCGACCGAAGATGTCTACCGTCAACTCGATGCATTGATGGAATTGGGGGATGCTTACCGTGACCTCCTCGAGCAGCCAGACGCGGCCGCCCAGTGCTACGCCAGCGTTTTCGAATTCGATCCTGGCCACGAGCGTGCGCGAGCAGCTCTGACCGATCTCGGCTACGAAGTTCCCGCGGTCGAAGAAGACGAAGAGGAATTCGAGCTCGAGCCCGAAGCAACTGCCGCGGAACATGTGCCCGATCCTGACGAAGCGGAGTCTGGATTCGAACTCGAATCGGAAGCGGACGAAGAAGAGGAGGTCGTGTCGGACTTTGACCTCGAGGGTGATTCCGAAGCCGACGAGGACGAAGCCGACGAAGACGAATTCGAGGTCGAAGAAGAGCCGGAGCCCGAAGACGAAGAATCTCGGGATCACGGCGATGAAACGAGTGATATGGACGAGGCCGCCGAAGACGCCGAAGAACTCGAAGACGATGATGAGCGGGCGGCAGCCGAAGAAGCCTCGAAAGGCGAGGCCGAAGAAGAGAGCGCAGAAGAAGAGAGCGCAGAAGAAGAGAGCGCAGAAGAAGAGAGCGCAGAAGAAGAGGCGGCCGACGAGGAGGTGGTCGAAGAAGACGAGTCGACCGAAGAAGGTCGGGCTCCAGCCGCTGACACGGGCTGGCGCGACCGGTTTGTTGCGATGGTCGAAGCAGCGACCGCCTCGGGCAACCCCCTGGCAGAACTCACGCGGGCGGCCCGACTCGCCGCACGCCACAATGCCGGCGATGATCTCTCACTTCGACTCTGGCGCGAGGCAATCGCCCAGGAGATCGAATCGGAGTTCTGGGAGCAGACTCACTACCTGCTTGATTCTGCTTCACTCTGGCCGAAGGTGCTCGACGAGGTCGATTCAGCGGATGTGAAGGTCCGGATTGGACTCGTGAATCAGGGCGATTTGAGCGCAGCCGAAGAGCACGGCGCCGAAGAATGGATCGAGGATTATCAGTCAGGAGAAGAGAACTGGCGCAAATTCCAGCGGGCGCTTGAAGGGCGTTATAGCGAGTTCGATAAGGACGAGAAATCGCGCCTCACCTATCTGCGGATGGCGGATATTGCTCGTGCTTACGGAGATCAAGACAAAGAGATGGATGCGCTGCGGCGACTCGATCGTCAACTCAAAGACGATATGGTCGTGAAGTTGCGCCTCAAAGAGATCTACGGCGCGACCGAGAAATGGCCGATGTTCGTCGATATTCTGAAAACCGAAGTCGCAGAAGTTCCCGAGGGCGAAACGGCTGAGAAGATCGACCTCCTGAATCAGATGGTCACCGTGTATCGGGATCATATGAATCACGACATGATGGTCGTGAATACCTACAAGGAAATCCTCGAGCTCGATCAGCATAATCTCGAGGCTATGGACGCGTTGATTGAACTCTACGACAAGCTCAATCGCTCGTCCGAGCTCATCAACACGCTGCAAACGAAGGCTGAGATCGTCGAAGGTGACGAAGCTCAGGTAGCGATCTGGTCTCAGATTGCAGAACTCTTTCTCGAGCGGTTCAGGAACCAGGCCGAGGCCATCAAAGCCTACGAAAAGGTCCTGGAGATCGACCATTTCAACGCGGCAGCGCTCAAATTTCTCAAAGAGATGTACGAGAAGCGGCGTCAGTGGGAGAAGCTGATCGATGTTCACAAGCGAGAGGTCGAGACCCTCGAGGGTGAATCTGAGAAAGCGGCCGCTTTGAAGGAGGTAGCAGCGCTGGCGACGGACAAGCTTCGAAAGCCCGAGGTGGCGGCCGAGCTCTGGACGCAGGTTCGCCAGTACATGCCTGAAGATCCTGAGGCGCTCGACGCTCTCGAGCGAATCTACGAGAAGAGCAAGAATTACGAGTCACTGGCTGAGGTCGTCGAGACCAAAGCGTCTCTCGAAGACGATCCAGAAGCCGTGATGAAGCTCTACGGCAAGCTTGCGCCTATCTATTCGGATAGGCTCGACGATACGGAGTCGGCGGCGCGCATCTGGCGCGGCGCGCTCGAAATCGATCCTGACGACCTCAAGGCACGAAAAGCCCTCGAGCGTCTCTTCATCGACAACGAGCAATGGGAC
>CAYFTY010000401.1:0-4842 GCA_964346045.1 uncultured Bradymonadales bacterium
GCCCCACGGTCACACCGGTTTTTACGACGATGCCTCCGATGCTCAAGATCCATTTGACCTCTTCGACCGAGCGATCGGATTTCATCTTGTAGGGAGCGACGCCGGTCGTATTGAGGCCGCCGAGAAATTCGTCTCGCTCGTAGATCGTGACCGCATGCCCGAGTCTACGGAGCTCGTGTGCACATGCGAGGCTGGCCGGCCCGCCTCCGACGAGCCCGACGCTTCTGCCGGTGTCCTCGCCGGCCTCGTAGTAGTCCCAGCCCTTTTCGAAAGCGATGTCGGTCGCATAGCGCTGCAATTTGCCAATTTGAATCGGCGGGGTCTCCATGAGGTTGTATACGCAGTCTCCCACGCAGAGGACCTCGACCGGGCAGACCCGCGCGCATGACATCCCCAGGATATTCGAATCGAAAATCGTTTTGGCCGATCCCCAGATATTGCCCGTGGCAATCTTACGAATGAAGTTTGGGATATCGATGCCGGTCGGGCACGCCGTGATGCACGGTGCATCTTCGCAGTAGAGGCAGCGATTGGCTTCGGCCAGCGCCTGCTGCTGATCATAGGGTTCTTTGTAATCGTCGAAGCCGACTTCGGCCCGGTTCTCAGAAATGTCGAACATCTTCACTCTGGGGCACCCGCTTTGAGCGCCCGTATACTACATCGGTAGAGACCCTTTTGTACATCGATTGTCCGAAAGCGCCCCTCTCGCAAAGGTAACCTAACCTCCACGGCCTCGTCGGTATTCTGAGCGTGCCACGTCAGCCCGACATCGCCTGGGCTACCAGGTGGCGGCGTGCTGCTCAGCGACCCCGACATACTCGATGTCGCGACCGAGTAGACGACCGCGCCACACACCGATGGGTTGTGTATAGCGCGACGAGACCAGCCCCAGATTGAGATCCTCTGAGCGAACGCCTTCGATGTCGAGTTCGAGCTCGACTCCTCCATCTGGCGTCGAGACCTTCCATCCATCGACCTTTGGCTCGATGCGGATTCCGGGGATATGCACGAGTGCCCCGTCGCTCCAGACCACGCTCTCGAGACCATCGTTGAAACCGTCGATGAAGTTGAATCCGTGGGTGCCGGCTGGGTCGGCGCCGATCGCCCAGAGCCAATTCGTGCGGCGATCCATCAGCCCATGAGAATGGTCGAGGAGGCCGCGTCCATCGATCGTGAACGTGCGCCCGGCAACGGTGACCTTACCGCGCGCCGACGCGCCGACGGATTTACGGGTTACGTTGAATCGACCTTCGCCGGTGGGGCAGATCGCCGTCATCGGCCGCATTTGCTTTTCATCGAGAACCAGGTCCAACTCGATCGTATCGAGTGCGCCCTGCATCTTCCAGAGGACGCCCTCGCGTTCGATCGACCACATCCCGCGAGCACGGGCGATCTCGCGATAGCTCGCATCGTCGGCCACCGAAACCTGCATCGAGACGAGAGTTTTCGTCGAATCGGCGAGGAGTGTGTTCGACTCACGGTCGAAGACCCAGACAAAGGTCTTTCCGGCATAGCCGGTCGAGACGATGGCGCCTCCGACCACGGTTGACTCGTCGAATGCGCAGAACCATTTCCATTTTTTCTGACGGATCAACGAGTCTCGAAAGCCGACCTCGACATGCCAGGGAGCCTCGCCCGTGTAGGTGCCGAATTGTCGCGCGGGGTTGCGGATTTCCGACGGTGCTGCCTCAGGCTTCTTGAATTCGGCCATGGATCACTCGGGTGCGCGAAAGAGAGTCGAGTCGAGGTCGGCTCTTTTGCTCAATTTCAGTGAAAATAAGAGCGCCTCTTCACCGATTCGATCGACGAAGCGCGTAGCCGCCGAAGGGCGGGGAGATTGAGTCAGCGCGCGACGCTCGCGACCGTCGACGTCTACGAGTAATCCGGGCCGTCCGGGACGTCTGCGGCGCGCGTCATGAAAAACGCCCGGTGCGATCTGACCCTGAGGGAATCCGGGGTTGCGCCCGCCTACCGAGACCACCGTGGACCGCTGAAGTCTCTCGAGGTTCGCGGCCGCTGTCGGGCTACGCCGTGCCTGCGTGAGATGCAAGAAGACGAGAGTTCGTTGAGCTGCGTCGAGACATCTCTTCACATATCCAGAATCGCTGAGGCTCGCCCATCCGGGCTTTTCGCAATCCGTGATTCCACAGATCGCCTTATCGCCCACTACGATGGGTTCGGGGCTTTGATTGCTGGCAAAGCCAAAGGTGGCGACGCCGGTGCTCTCGATGAGCTCCTGCGAACGCCGGGCGGCTCCGAAGTCGTCGTTCGGGGTCAGAAAGATCGCGTCGAAGCCAGCGGCCTGCAGCGCGGGAGCTGCAAATTCGGTGTCTTTTGTCAGGGGCTCTGCGAGCGTCGCGATCGCGTAGTCTGAGCGCAGCATGCGCACGACCGACAGTTCGACCCACGGATTGCGAGTCGTCTCGTCAAAAATGATGTCGCCGGCAATCAACATTCAGGGACACGATCCCGTAATTCCATTGGCCAGCCCGGGGGTACCCTTGTCAGACTCGCTGCCCGACATATTGTACACGTTCGTCCCCGCGCACCAGAGCGAGCCATCGTCATTGTCATCGGCATCGTACTCGTCATCGAGCAGCGCATTGCTTTCGCCCGCCGTGATCGTGAAATCTGGCCCCAGCGTCGAGCCCCAGGCAACGTCATCGATGCCTACCCCATTGCAAGACAGGATGATCTCGTCACCGGTGGTCGTATTATTGGCGAGCTGAAAACCGGTGGGATACACGTAATGGGGAGTGAATCCAGGGCTCGAGCCCTTGGCGAGTGTAATGTACGACTGAGGCGGAATCTCGACGCTGAGCTGAACGGTGAACGAGTTCGATCCCAGGTCTTCGACGATGCAATTTTGAATGTCGTAGGTCACCGTCGAGCTCGTGTTGTAGAGCTCGAACCACTCACCGCCATTCGTGTCTTCGACGACGGTCGGGTCGGCCATGAATTCGGTAATGAGGACGTCGCCTCGACTCGACGGTGAGGGCGCGCTCGGTGTCGCAGCGGTCACGACCACGTTGTCGGGCGAGCTATCGACGGTGCCATCATTGACGACCAGTTGCACGACGTAGGTTCCATCGAGATCGGGCGTGAAACTCGGCGTCGCGGTAGTCTCGTCCATGAGCGTCGCCGTACTTCCCAAAGGTTTTCCGGCGAAGGTCCACTGGTACGAAAGCGCATCGCCGTCATCATCGCTGCTATTTGTACCGTCGAGCGTCGCCACGCTGCCTGTGTCGACTCCCTGATCGGTGCCGGCATCTGCGATGGGTGCGACATTATTGAGGGTCGCGGTGATCGTGATCGAATCGGGCAGCGAGGTCATGGCTCCATCATCGACGCGTAATTCGGCGACATAGACACCTTCGACGTCGGCCTCGAAGGTCGGGTCGACGATATTCGGATCGCTCAGACTCGCATTACTGCCGGCAGGCCTGGACTTCAGTGTCCACTCGTAATTGAGCGGGTCTTCGTTCGGGTCGATGCTCATCGAACCATCGAGCTGCACCGTCGAGCCGACGGCGACCTCACGGTCGGTTCCAGCATGAGCCATCGGAGGCACGTTTTCAGTCGTCGCTGTGATCGTCACGGTGTCGGGCTCAGAGCTCTGCATGCCGTCATTGACGATGAGCTGGACCGTATAATCGCCGTCGACGTCGGCTTCGAAGCTCGGGTTCGCAGCCTCGGCCGAACTCAGGGTGGCGGTGCTTCCAGCAGGTCGGCCGGTAATCGACCAGATGTAGGTCAGCGAATCCCCATCGACATCGATACTGGAACTTCCGTCGAGCTGGACCCGCGAGCCGGTCGCAACCGTCTGGTCGGGGCCGGCATTGGCGCGAGGCGGTGCGTTTCCGGCGAAGGCCTCGACCAGCACCGTCGAGGGCGGGCTCTGCAGCTGACCATCGCTGACGACCAGGCTGATTTCATAGACGCCCGCAACATCCGGTTGGAACGTCGGTCGCGGGGCCATCGTGCTGCTGAGCTCGGCAGTGCTGCCGTCGGGCTTACCTTCGAGCAGCCAGTCGAATGTGAGCGGGTCTCCATCCGGGTCCGAGCTTTCGGTGCCATCGAGCGATACCATCATTCCGACCTGAACGTTCTGGTCTTCTCCGGCTTCGGCGACGGGAGCCTGATTGTCTTGATTGCCGCCGCCGATCGTGGCGGTGATTGTGACGCTATCGGGGCTCGAATCGAGCAGACCATCGTTGACGACGAGCGTTGCAACATACTCGCCTTCGATGTCGGGCTCGAACTGGGTTTCTACAAAGTTGGCGCTCGAGAGTTCGGCGAAGCTTCCGGCTGGTTTGCTCAATGTCCAGCGAAACGAGAGCGGGTCGCCGTCGGGATCGATGCTGCCGGCACCATTGAGCGTGACCGTTTCACCGATCGATGCTTCGATCGGAGTCCCGGCGTTCGCGATCGGGGCTGTGTTTTCGGTCTCGGGAACGGTCCCTTCAGCGGCGCATGATGCCAGAAAGGCGCATGAAATGAGGCTGAAGAGCAGTCGGTGGGCAAGCAACATCTGGACCTCGATTCTCACATCCAACATTGCTCGCGGACCCTAGTAGGGGCCTTGTCGAAAATCAAATGACAGAAGGGTGACGTCTGCCCCATGGCTCGACATCAGGCGGCATCTACTCGACGGCTGTGCATTCGATGTCGGCTGAGCCCGAGACTCCATCGTCGACCCAGGTCACCGTCACCGTATGATTGCCGACCTCTCCCCCGCATTCGAAGGGCACATCGGCTCGTCCGAAGCTCGAAGTCCATTCGACGGTTCGCTCGGTGGAAGGGATGCCGACAAAGCCACCCGAGGCTTAAAATTCGACGGTC
>CAYFTY010000402.1:0-4837 GCA_964346045.1 uncultured Bradymonadales bacterium
GTCAAATGACGATGTGGGGGATGGGTTTGTCTGAATATCTCTGGCGGCAGAGTTGTTTTCTCAACCGACAGGCGTTCGTTGGAGTCTCATCCCATGTCTGATAGTCAGGCATCAAACGACCTCGAGATCGGGCAGATCTTCGAGGGCAAGTACCGAATCATGCGCGAGCTTGGTCGGGGCGGCTTTGGTATGGTCTATCTGGCCTACCAGGAGCTGATGGACCGCCACGTCGCGCTGAAGGTACTGCGTCCGGGGATCAGCCTCACTGCGCCGAGCGCCAAAGAGCGCTTCCTGCGCGAAGTCCGCATCATTTCGAAACTCAAGCACCCCAACACGGTCACGATTCACGACTTCGGGGAGACCATCGAGGGCGGTCTCTACATGACCCTCGAATTCGTCGAAGGTGAGACGCTCAAGCAGATTCTCAAGCGCGAAGGTCCACAACCTGCGGCACGATCGGCAGACCTTGCCCGGCAGATTGCCCGCTCGCTTTCTGAGGCGCATCGGCACGGCGTGGTTCACCGCGATCTAAAGCCTGCCAATATCATGACGACCAACATCGAAGGTGAAAAAGACTTCGTGAAAGTCCTCGATTTCGGCGTTGCGCGACTTCTCGACCCCAAGACCAGCGATCTGACGAGCGTCGGGCTGCCGGATGGTGAGCGCGAATTGATTGGAACACCGCGCTACATGAGTCCAGAGCAGGTGCGTGGTGAATCGCTCACCGGCTCGAGCGATATCTACAGCCTCGGTCTGATCCTCTATGAAATGCTCACAGGCGAGCCTGCAGTCCAGGGCGACACGACCATGGGCCTCATCACGCAGCAGATCAGCCCCGAGCCGCTGAGAATGCCCCTCTTGCATGCGTGCGATCCACGGCTACAGGACATCATCCGAATCGCCACGGCCAAGCCTGTACAGGATCGATTTCAAACGGCCGACCAGGTCGCAGATGCGCTCGAAGAAATCGTTTCGCTCTACAAATCGGGAGTCAGCGGCTCGCAGAGCAATGAAGTGCTGATGAGTTATCAGAGTCAGCTGATGGGCATGCACCCCCAGCAGGCTCCACAAGGTGTACAAGGTGGAGCATGGCCGCAGCCTCAGCAGAGCGGATGGCAGCCCCAACAGGCCCCGTGGGGTCCACAACAGTCGGGATGGCAGCCCCAGCAACAGCCGTACGACCAATACGGGAATCCTCAATCCGGATACCACGAGCATCCTTCCGGGCCGCATCCTCAGTATCAAACGGTTCCCCCTGGCCAGATGCAAGGGGTTGGACCGCATTCGGGACCGCATCAGACCGTACCGCCTCAACAACAAGCGCCCTACCCCGGACCACAATCGGGTCAACACCCCCAGTTCCAGGGGCATAATCAGACACCGAGCGGCCAGCATCATCCCCAGGGCATCGGCGAGATTCCGCTCGACGACAAGATGAACGATTTCCAGCGGAATTCGGACTTCGAGGACTTCCAGCCGACCGTCGAGCGCGGCAGCCTCGACCCGAGCGACCTCAAGCCATTCTCGAGCCAGGAGGCTCCGTCTTTCAGCGATCTTCCGCCGCCGCCGGCTGACGAGCGCCCGTTCGCACCCGAGCCAGAGGCCGAGATCGAGCCCGAGCCAGAAAAGCTCGAGCGGCCCGAAAAACCACGGCAGCCGGTGGTGCGAGATGAAGACGATCTACTCACCTTCTCTCTGGATATCGTCAAGATTCTGACCCTCTTTTCGGTGGCAGGGGTCGTCGGATACGTGCTCTTTCTGATCGTCGGCGCGGCCATCGGCAAATACGTCGACGGAACCTGGCGACTGGTCGGGAGCGCCGTTTTGGTGGGTCTGATTCCGCTGGTGACGGCCATTGGAGAATCGAGTCAACGAGAACGGTTCCGAGTGGTCGAACGGACCACCGACCGGCTCCAGCGCATCTTGTTGGGGAGCCTGGTCTTCTTTATTGCCTCAGGCATCATCGTGAGCACGGTCGCGGTCGACAATATCGTCCGTAATCTCAGAACCTCACCCAACTGGTTCCTGTCCGAGAACGCGCCTCCCACCAAATTCCGGTCGATGAACAGGGACCTCTCACACTCGCTCTCAAACCTCGTAGGAAGCGGCATGGCTGCCGTTGGACTTTACGATGAGCGTCGCGGTCCCATCAAACCGGTCGTGCCCGAGTCGACACGCCCGCCGGCGCCCACCCGTAACGCGCCTGAAAAGAAAGACGCGCCCCCCCTGCTCGAGGAGCCTGAAGATGCCCCGCCCGAGGCGGATGCACCTCGAGCGGTCGAAAATCAGAAGCCACAAAAGAAAAAGTCCAAACGAGAAGATAAACCTGCGAAGAAAGACGAAAGTGAGGGCGGCGGCTACATCAAGTGGTGAGAGAGCCCGCGTTGGTCCGACAAAAAAAAGCCTCGCACGGGGATGTGCGAGGCTTTCTCTATTCAGGCTTTGGTCACCGAATCAGTAGCCTTGTCCGCCTTTCGGAGCAGGCGGCGGTGTAGGAGGCTTTGCGTTTCCTTTCGGAATCGGCGGGTGCCCACCACCCATCTGCGGCATACCGAATGGCTGTTGCTGCTTGGGCTTGAAGTTGGGATTTTTCTCGATATTCGCCTCCATCTTCTCGATCTGCGCGTCGGCTTTGAGCTTTTTGATGAGCTTCTCCATCGAGTCGCGCATTTCGCCACGCTCGAGATTATCGACGATATCGCCCTTCACTTCTTCAAAGCTCGAGACTTTCTCGGGCTTGTGGTCGGTAACCTTGATGATGTGGAAGCCGAACTCTGTCTTGACCGGGCCGGTAAGATTACCGGGCTTGGTCTTGAATGCAGCTTCTGAGAATGCCGGGACCATTCGTTTCTTCGAGAAGAATCCGAGGTCGCCTCCACGAGGGCCGGTCGGGCCTTCGGAATGCTCACGGGCCAGCGCTGCGAAATCAGCGCCGTCGGCTTTCGCCTTCTTCATGATCTCATCGGCTTTCTTTTTCTTCTCCTCGACGACTTCCTTCGAAGCGTTCTTGTCGACCTTGATCAGGATGTGGCTGGCTTTCACCTGCTCGTCCTGGCTGAAGCGCTTCAGATTTTGCTCGTAATACTCTTTGGCTTCTTTGTCCTCGACGCCAACCTGATAGTTCTCGCGAAGGTACTTCTTCAGGACGATCGAACGCTCGATGTCTCCCTTGAGCTCGTCTTCGCTGATGCCGGCCTGTTCGAAGAAACGCTTCACGCCCTCGGGGCCGCCCATCTTTGACTTGAACTTGTCCAGTTCTTCCTGGACCTCTTTATCGGTCGCTTTGAATTCGGTCTTGTCGAGTTCGGTCTCGACAATCGTCTGATCGATGAGGCGGTCGACGGTATTCGTTTTGAATTTATCAATGGCCGCCGGAGGAAGACTTGCGGCCATGCGTGCCAGA
Organism: uncultured Bradymonadales bacterium; assembly: GCA_964346045.1. Taxonomy (GTDB): domain Bacteria; phylum Myxococcota_A; class Bradymonadia; order Bradymonadales; family Bradymonadaceae; genus CAYFTY01. The sequence goes on from CAYFTY010000402.1 coordinate 3,404, forward strand.
CGCTTGACCTCTTTGTTAAATTCTTCGGCCGGGATCTCCTTGCCGTTCACTTTGGCAATCGGCCCTTTCGCTTCGAGCGGAAGTTCGACCGTCTCGCCGTCGGTCTTGGCTTCTTCTTTCGACTCTTCCTTGTCTCCGGTCTCGGCTTTCGCCTCTTCTTTCGGAGCGTCGGACTTCGGTGCCGGTGTTCCAGAATCGCATCCAGCGACTCCAGCCATGGCGAGTGCCCCGGCGATGATGAACATTCTGATTTTCATGTAAACTCCTGAGTTTACCCATCCACAGGGTGGGCATGAACCGTGGCCATGCGTACCGTGCAAGCCCGCCAGCGTCAAGCAACGCGCATGGCGCGAGCCTCACGGGCGCAGGTGACGGTCCGAAATGAGGTCGGCGTAGGTTCGCGACACCGAGGCGACGACGTCGAAGAGCGTGCTGAAGAGTGGAAGGTCTCGCACGGGCGAGAGAAACCAACCTGGATTGCGAAGCAGACCGACCGCCAGGTCATCGACCCCGAGCAGGTGGGCGAGAATGATCGCTGCAAAACTCCCGAAGACCCAGAGCCTGAAGAAGCTCCAGCTCCAATCATTCGAGCGCATGAAGAGCGAGATCCCGAGCGGTATGAATGTCGCGAGAGACCCCAGAAAGAACCTTAGAAAATAATCCATGCCTTCGAAATGCGCGGTGAAGAGCATGAAGGCAAAAGGTGCGATGAAGAACGCAGCAACAAGCTCGGCCCACTCGAAAATGTGATGAGGCGTCCGGAAGTTGAAGTCGTCACCGATCTGCCGGCGCCCTGGCGTCGGCAGTTCGTCTGCATCCTGAGAGGCGTATCGATCGTATCGCTCGAAATCGAGTTCGAGATGGTCAGCCGAGTGGATCGAGCGCGGCTGAGACTGCTGCGGTGCCCTCTGACGTTCTTCGAGCACCGACTGGTCGAGCTGGAGCGAAGGCTGACCGGCACCGAGTGGTACCGTCGATGCTGCCTCAGCCTGCTCTCGCAGCTGATCGAGCCGGTCGAGATCGCGCACGACGTCGCGAGCGTCGGAGTACCTACGCTCGACGCTCTTTTCGATCAATTTGAAAAGCACCGGGCGCGCATATTCGGGTACACGCTCGATTTCCTGCAGCTCGAGAGGCTCGGGCGAAACATGAGCGATGATCGCGCTCTCGATCGTGTCTGCCTTGACTGCCCTCTCACCGGTGAACGTCTCGTAAAAGAGCAGGCCCAGCGCATAGAGGTCCGAGTGAGGCCCAACTTTCTTTCCTCGAGCCTGCTCGGGCGCGATATAACGCGGGGTTCCAACTGCCACACCTTCGCGGGTGAGCTGCACCAGCGACTCATCCGCCCCGCCCGAGAGCATCTTGGCCATCCCGAAGTCGAGCACTTTGACCTGATGATGGCCTGCATGGTCGCGCGAAACCATCACATTCTGG
>CAYFTY010000403.1:0-4835 GCA_964346045.1 uncultured Bradymonadales bacterium
GCTGCCCTTCGATGATATCGGTGACCCAATCTCCCATCAGAGCCTCCATACCGCCCGCAAATACCTCGACCTCGCCCAACTCTCGCCCGGCGACGACCTGAATGCGATCTGCAAGCGCGTCGCGACCGCGTATGCCCGGCTCGTCGACATAGACCGTCATGCGCAAACCAGAACGCGCAAAATTCACGACATGCGAGAGCGCATCCACGCCTGGCGTCTCGAGCAGAACCATCATCTGCGCCAGAGCCTCGTCGCTCAGGTCTGTGAATCCCTCTTCAGAGCCCACGACCGATCGATGAGTCGCACGCATGTAGTCCGGCAGACCGACAGCGATATCGACGGGCTCCATCGATTCGACCTCGCGCTCGAACGCCAGTAAGCCCTGAAAGAAATCAGCATCGAGCGCCCCACCCTCTTCGCCGGTTTCTACAAAGACCTCGACGACCGAGGTGCTCGCGAAGCGCTCCTCGAAAAACGACTCGTCGGCCCGCACCGGATTCTCTTCTCCGAGTCGATTCATGAACTGCGTCTCGAATTCGATCTGGCTCGCCGAGTACAACAACAAGGCTGTGATGACCGCGAAAGACACCACGATGGGGACCGGACGCCGGGTCGAAAGAGAAGCACAGGCTTCGAGTAATTGATCGATCCGGGCCTGCAGCCATTGATTGCGGCCATCCCGCCACCGACGTGGGGTTTCGAGCCACCAGAGCAGAATAGGCACGAGGCTCAGCGCCAGCGCATAGGCTGCGAATACACCAAATGCTGACACCCATCCGAGATGTTGGAAGATCGGCGTCGGAATGAAGGTGATCGAAACGAATCCGGTCGCTGTGGTAGCCGAGGTCAAAAAGCATGCTTCGCCGACATCGACCGTGGCAGCGACGATCGCCTCGCGCTTTTCTTTTCCACTCTCGAGCTCGAGCAGATAAGCGCTGCATAGATGTACCACGTCCGAAAAACTGATGATCATCACCAGCGCCGGTACCATCGTCACGAGGATATTGACGTACGGGTCGAGAAAGATCGAAAGCCCCATCGCCCAGATCACAGCCAGGACGGCCGCGGCCGTGTTGGTGAGAACAGGCCACCAGCGACCGAACATCAAAAAGACGGCGAGCAAGAGCAGCAGCGCCACCACTGGAAAAAGCCGCTCGAGATTCGAACGACTCGAACGCACGATCTCGGCGTGCACGGCCGATAGACCGCCCACATAGATCTCGTCTTGCTCGAATCCGGCATCGAGAAATGCGTCGACGATGGCATCGACAATGCCCGGTACGTCTTCGGCAGTTCGGCCAGTGTCTGCTTCGAGCAATGAGACAGCGAGGAATCCATCATGATCTCTCGAGACCAGAAGTCCTCCGGCGGCCGGATCGGCGCGCAGCTCGTCGAGCAACGCAGCTGGCTCGGCTCCTGCTCGCGCCTCTTCTGCGAGGTTTCGAACCGCGATCGTATCCCCCACCAGACCCACGCGCTCGACCGAATAGGGAGACGCAACCCTGCCCACCGAATCGATTTCTTCGACGGATTCATGCGCCCGCTCTAATGCATCGAGTGTCCCGGGTTCGTAGGGATTGGCGCGGTCAATCCCTAGGATGATCGACTGGTCGCTCCCATAGACTTTTACGTTAGTCTTGTAGCGAGAAAATTCAGTGTGATCGGGGCCAAAGAAGACTGCCTCGAGTGAGGTGCCGACAATCGCGCGAGGATAGACCGAGAGTGCAGCAAGCGTAATCGCCAGCACAGCACCCACAACCAGCCGCCTGTGGTCGAGCACGAACTCGACCCAGCGTTCGAGTAGTTTTGAAAGCATCCTACTCGAGATTTTTGCGGAGATGTTTGATCAGATTCGGCAGGGTGTCTTTCTGCGCCTTGGTGATCAAGCCGTCGGGCACCATGATGTCGGGCACTGCGTGCACCTTGTAAACCACAAGAGAGCGATCCTTTTCGACCGGGTTGAATGCCTGGATTCGCCAGCTTCCGCGGTTGGACTCGAAATCGCCCTGAATCAAGGCCCAGGTGCGGCTCCAGACCGGTGGACCGACCGTGTGATGTGCCCGCGTGACCGCCGTGAGGTTCGAAAGCGGCCACGGCATGTCGGTCGTAACCTGGCAGATGACAGTATCGCCCTTTCGCTTGAGTTCTTTGGCTTCGAGCACCCGGATCATCGTTTCTTCATAATTGTCGCATTTGCCGATGACGTCCCAGATCTTCTCGGGAGGGGCATTTACGACGCCCATGACGGTAGCCTGGGGTACATCGCTGCCTTTGACTTTCTTGGTCTTGACGATGATCTCGCCGCTATCGAGACGCGCGCGAAGCTTATTCTCGGCGTCGAGAGGCGCAACGAAGCTTACGAACGTAAGGAGGGCAATCAAGAAGGGAACGCGACGACGCATGGACACACCGGGGTAGGTTCGACCGTGGAAGAGTCAGCCTATCAATTTATGACCCTCGAGTCACGAGGAGACACCGCGCCCGAGAGCGCGGAGTCTCGATGCGAAAGCCAGCTCAGAGAATGACGTCGATACAGCATCCCAACGAGCAATACTGATTGGGATCGGTGCACGGGATGTCGGCCGAGCAAACCTGTTCCCCGTTATCGCAGGTGTAGACGGGCTCGTCTCCCCCACCGCCCATATCGCCAGTTGTACCCATATCGCCGCCGGTCGTGCCCATGTCGGGATCGGTCGAATCGTCGAAGCACTCGGCAGGCAAGTCATCGACCGTCTTACCTGCGCACAACTCACATGTGCCACAGGTATTGACGCATTCTGTATTCTGCACGCAGCGCGGACATGCAGCTTCATCGTCGATCTCTTCGAACGAGCAGGTGTTTCCGATCTGTACGAAGACCGAACCGTCGCCCGTGAAGACCTCGCAACAGCCGAAGCAATCACAACCATTCGGCGCGTAGCGCTGACAGAAATCGATGCATTGCTGCGACAGCTGGCAATCGCGGTCCGAAGGATCGAGCTCTCCTGTCAGACAACCGGTCCGATAGCGACAGCCGTCGTCGCCCGAGCCTGAATTGCCATCAAAGAAGCAGTCCTGCCAGATCGGGTCTTTGTTGTCGCCCGGGATTCCCGTCGCAAAGCTTCCCTCATCGTCGTCGTAAGGTCCTGTGCACTCGACGTCGAATCCATCGATGAATCCGTCTCCATCATTGTCGATCCCGTCCGAGCACTCGCATGGAGCATCGCCGCAGAGAACCTGACCGGCGTCATTCTGGGTGAATGGGAGATCGGACGCCGTCGCCATATCGCTGGCGTTGTTCACCGTCCCCGCATCCGATGCGTTGTTGACGCCGCCGTCGGAAGCGTTGTTGGCGTTATTCGTGCCCGAGCCATTATTGGTTCCGTTATTCGACGCATTATTGGCCCCGTTATTGGAACCATTATTGGTCGAACCACCAACGGTATCGTCAGAGCACCCAAACGCGAGCGCGATGGCGAAAACGAGAATACTTAATTTATGCATACCTATCTCTCCGGAGATGCTGTTTCTGGGATCGTACGATTGTTTGCATCAGGATGATGTCCATGTTGTCGGCTTACTCGCCACATTCGAGCGCGTCTCCAATCTCGGAATCCGCCACGACGAAATCACCATCTTCGTCACTGAACGAATAGCATCCCTGGCAGGTGGCGTTGGAATTGACATCCCAGGTGCCCTGGACCCCGACATTCACGAGTGTGGCTCCGTTGCCGTCGACCTCCACATTCCCGAAGACCTGACAGCTTGCGACCGAGAAGTTGTTGGACTCGACCGTCAGATTCCCCTGTATCTTGCAGAAGGTCAGCTTCGAGCCATTCGAATTGGTCGAAAGCTCGACATTGCCCTGGATGGTCACGCCGCGCACGCGGCTATTGTTGGATTCGATGCGCAGATTTCCGCCCAGGACCGTGTTCTCGACCCCGTTGCCATAGAGAGTCGTGCGCTCAGCCGTGAGCTGGAGATCGCCCTCGAGCACCTCTCCATTCGTGTCTTCTGGAAATACGAGTACAGCGCCATTTTCGGATTGTTCGAGTTCCAGATTCCCGTCCTCATCGGGCTCGAGCTCCTGGATCGGCGTGCCATCGTCGGCGGGGGGATAGCAGATGACCTCCACGACCTCGCCATTTTCATCGAGGATGATGTCTGACTGTGCGCCTTCTTGGTCACAGTATTGACCTTCGGCGTCCGCGATATCGACGCAATTGTCGCCGATCTGAGCGCATTCGCCGTCTTCTCCCTGGCCGCTGACGACAAAAGAATCGCCATCGGCTGTGACGACGACGTCATTCGCCTCTCCGAATGTCGTCTGGTCTCCGCCGCCTTCCTGAATTCTCCAGCCAGACGAGGCCTCATCGTCCGCACATCCAGGAGCGGCAACGAGCCATGCACCCAAAACGAGCGTGCGAAGTAGTTTTACCGGCGCAGATTGCATGGTCCATCCGTATTCTGAGACCTCGGCGCTGTTGTATTCGAACCAATCAGCGGCGGCTGGTCTCGTAGTGTATGATCCAAATTTTGTGAACGCTTTGGTTGCAAGTATATCCTAGACTTCGACGGATAAGGGATCAAATCGAAGCCACAGAATCCGTATTCGAAGAGAGGTCGCGAGACTACCTGATCGTATTCGAGAGCGCTTGCGTCGAGGGGAAGGTTCGGCAAAACTAAGAGGAGTCTTCAGGCGGCATCATCATGAGTTCATGGAAACCCGACATCTTCGAATATGTAAATTATCGGGCCTTTCTCAGTGACTATTACGCCGCGGCGAAAAAGAACTCCCGAGCCTTTTCGTATCGCTATCTCGCGCGTCGCGCCGGATTCAGCTCACCGAATTTCAT
>CAYFTY010000404.1:0-4832 GCA_964346045.1 uncultured Bradymonadales bacterium
GAGGTCGCGCGTGGTCTGTCTTTCGTAGCTTTCGAGTGGTTTCATCGAGCCGAAGGTAATCAATCGCGCGCATTCGCGAAAGATCATTCGGCCCGCGCCGAAGAGTCGAGAATCTCATCTCTCGACGTTGCTGCAATGGTTTCTGCGACCTCGACCCGCTACAATGGCGGGGCTTCTGGAATCGACGGGTGGTGTCATGCGAATCTTCATCGTTTTGATGGCTTTCTCATTTCTCGCGCTCGCGGGATGTGGCAGCGGACTCACGGTCGATATCGGCGAGGAGCCCGACGTGGCGACCGGGGAGGACGCCGGCGACATCGCGGATCAGGGTAATCCGGTCTCGGACATGCAGGCGGCCGTCGACATGGGTTCGTCGGTCGACACCGGAAGCGACATGCATGCGTCTTTTGACATGAACTCGGGCACGGACATGACTTCGGAGGGCGATACCGGGACGATCGATATGAACGCGAGCTCCGATATGAACGGCGGCATGGATACGGGTTCGAGCATCGACATGAATCCGGGGGCGGATATGGGTTCGGGCACGGATATGAACGCCGGCATGGATATGAGCCAGGATATGGGCTCGGGGATGGATGCGGGCCAGGATATGGAGGATCCCTGTGTCGACGCAGATCAGGACGGCTGGTTCGTAGATTGTGTAGACTACACCAACGTTCAAGGCCCCGATTGCAACGATAATGATCCCAACGTGTGGAATGACGCCGCTTGCATCGCCTGTCAGGATGCCGATGGCGATGGCTATTATGCCGGTTGCGACGCGTATTCGACCATCGCTGGACCGGATTGCAACGATAATGATCCCAACGTGTGGAATGACGCCGCTTGCATCGCCTGTCAGGATGCCGATGGCGATGGCTACTTTGTCGGATGTGATGCCTATCAGACGATCGATGGTCCCGACTGCTCGGATGCTGACGTGGACAACTGGAATTCGTGCGCAACCTGCGTGAATAACGACACCGATATGGCGTGGGTGGGTTGCGACCAATACACGACACGAATTGGCCCGGATTGCGATGATTCAAATGGCGCGCGTTCGCCCGAGTTCAACGAGATTCAGGGCAATGGTATCGACGACGATTGTGACGCTTCGACCCCGGACACCGTCACCTCGTGCACGTACACTCCGACACCTGCGATCCATCCTGAATCAGGCGCGCAGGCCGGTATGACGGCAGCTCATAACGAGTGGCGCTGGAGGGCCGGGACGAACCCTTTGGTCTGGAATACGACTCTGGCCATGCAGAGTCAGACCTGGGCCGATAATTGCCAGTTCCAACACTCGAGTTCGAGCCAGCGGACGATGGGCTCGGGCTTCGCAAATGTGGGCGAAAATATCTACTGGTCATCGGCTTCGCTCACCAACACGACCGTTTTGAATAGCGTCGACTCATGGGCGAGTGAGCGAGCCGACTACGACTACGGGACGGCCATCAATTCGACCAACTATCAGATCTTCGGACATTACACCCAGATTGTGTGGAAGAATTCGACCGACCTCGGCTGTGGTGCAACCTACTGTCCTGCCCTCTTAGGTGGTGGCACTCTGGTGGTCTGTCGCTACGGACCCGCAGGCAATTTCATCGGGCAGACACCTTATGATTTCACATCTGATAGCTGCGTCGACCTCGACAACGACGATGTGTGGCAATTCGAGGACGCTGACGACACCGATCGCACTCTTCAATAGGCCGGCTCGAGCAAAAAGCATGTGTCGATTTGCCGTTTGCTGAATCGTATGAATCGCGCAAAGAGAGGAAGGCATGTCCGAAACAATCATCATCACGGGTGGTTCGAGGGGTATTGGCGCGGCCGCGTCGCTGGCGCTGGCGAGTGCTGATCGCGAATTGGTGCTGCTCGCACGCACCGAAGAAGACCTGGTCCGACAGACAAAGCGCATCGAGCGCCGAGGCGGTCGCGCCACGTATCACGTCGCCGATCTGAGTTCCCGAGACTCGGTCGCCGAGCTTGGCGAATGGATGCGCTCGGAGTTCGACCGCATCGACGGCCTGGTGCTCAATGCCGGGATCAGCAATGACCTGAATTTCGAAGATTCGTCACGCGAATTGATGGAACGTGAGATGGCGGTGAATTACCACGCGCCTGCCGACCTTCTGAAGTTTGTGCTGCCAGACATGAAGGCCCGACGAAGCGGTAAGGTCGTCGTCGTAGGCTCTTTGACTGCTTTTGTTCCGTTCCCGGGAAACGCAAGCTATACGGCTTCGAAAGCGGCTCTGCAGGCTCTGATTCGGACCGTGCGGATCGAAACCAAAGACAGTGGGGTGCATCTGGGGATGGTGCTTCCGGGGCTGACCGATACCGACCTCACGAAAGATAAGAAGACTCTCCTGCCCGCCATGTCAGCCGCGGCCGTCGGGCGTGCGGTTGCAGAGTGCTACGACGAAGAGCGAGCATTGGTCGTTCCGGGGCGTCTAAATCAGGTCGCCGCTCGTGTGTTCAGCGCGTTTCCCGAGACCAGCGATTGGTTGCTTTCGCGGGTCTCGTCGTTGTTGGTTCCATCGAATTGATGGACGAAATTCTCATCATCGGAGCTGCGGGGTTCATCGGTCGACGTGTTCGTGAGCGTTTGCGCGGACGCTACCGATTGATCAGTGTCGACAAGGTCGAATTGGATGCCGTCGACGAAGAAGAGCAGACGCTCGTCGTCGACCTCAGATCGGCTGAGGATGTCGAAGCGGTCTGGCAAGAGGTCGACACTGGTTCGCTAAGTGCGGTGATCTTTCTGGCGGCCTATTACGATTTCAAGAATTCGGATGACCCGCGCTATGGCGAGGTGTCTGCCGGTCTGAAGGCGACCCTGATCCAGATGGGAGAGACTCTCGGGCCCCAAGTGCCCCTGATTTTCTCATCGAGCATGGCTGCGATGGCTCCGACCGAGCCCGGTGTGGCGCTCAAGCCCGAGTCTCCTCGGCTCGGCGCGTGGGCCTACCCACGGCACAAGATCGAGGCGGAGTCGATTCTCGAAGAAGCACGCATCGCCAATCCGAGGGTCGAACTCGTGCTCGCCGGAGTCTACAGCGATTGGTGCGAACTCGTGCCGCTCTACAAGCAGATCGAGCGGCTGCGCAGGCGCTCCATCGAGGCGTTCTTTTACCCGGGACCGACCGACCGCGGCCTTACTTACGTGCACGTCGACGATGTTGCGAGCGCTTTCGAGCTTGCGACCAAAGCTGACTATCAACGCCCGGTGCACCGTTATCTCGTTGGCGAAGAGAAGCCCGCGACCTATCAATTCATTCACGATACGGCATCTGAGGTTTTTTATTCGCGCCGAATGCCTCTCTTTCGGGTGCCTCGATTCGTGGCGTGGTTTGGTGCTCTCGTCCTCGGCCTCTTTGCCAGCATTCTGGGAAAACGCCGTTTCGTGCAGACCTGGATGGTGCAATTTGCCGGTGAGCATTTCGAATTCGATATCTCACGCACCCGAGCCGAGCTGGACTGGAAGCCTGAGCATCTGATCCACGACGAACTCGCGGGCATCTGCGAAAGAGCGCGAGACCAGACCGATACGTGGAAAGAAAAGAATGACGCTCGACCCTACTGATCTTCTCGACTGGCGTAGACGGCGAGCGCCTCTATGGCGCGCTCCCGTGCTGCGTCGAAATGGGCCGGCGTCTCGGGCCATTCGGGGTGGTCATCGGTCTCGGAACTCGGCCAGCCGATATCCGTGAGCCGCACCCGGGTCGTATGATGGATGTCGAGCGAGGTGAGTTTGAGCAAAGAAGACCTCATACCCGACGTGCGAGACGGGCTGACGCGGCTGGAGCGCGTGATTTTGCACCAGCTCGACATTCTGCGTCAGGAAGGCAGGGGGCAGGTGAAAACCGCCGAGCTCTATGGCCGTGTCGTCGAGGTCGTAGACGTCGGCGAGTCGGAGTTTCAGGCAGCACTGAGGCGACTCGGTGTTGCCACCCCGTAGGTCAAAGAGTTTCGAGAAATTCGATCTCTCGAGCACCCGTGTGACCGCCGGTCGTTTCGACGGCTTCTATGGTGAAAAACTGGCTGTTCACCGGCGAATCGCGCTCGAAGATATAGTGTTCGGGGGTCGGGCGTGTCGAAGGGGCCAATCGCCTCGTCGTTACCCACGCGAAATTGGACCTTCTCGACGATGGATGGAGGCCGAGCTTATCTCCATTGCACAATAGTGTACTGGCCGCACGCGGCTGCACAGCATGGTCAGAGCGCATCGACGATTTCTTCGGTCTTTTCCCAGAGTTTGCGTGCCAGGTTTTCATCCCGCCCATACCGATTGGGTCGCGCGATATTGCAGTCTGACCAGTACTCTCCGCTCACTCTGGCCGCACCGGGATGCGCTGCGACGTAGGTTTGCGTCGCGGCGCCCTCGGCAACGGATTTCAAGACCAGTGGATTTCCCAGCGCGTAACCAAGTTTGAGTAAGGGAGTCATATGCCTTGCCAGATTGGTCTGGATGACGCCCGGATGTACGGCATTGGCAGTTCGCTCGCCCTCGAGCCGTGCTGATAGCTGCTTTGCGAAAAGGATATTGCAGAGCTTGGACTGACCGTAGGCCCGCCAGCCTGAATAGCCTTTGTGACCGTCCAGATTGTCGAGTTGTACGCCACCGCGAGGGCACTGGCGGTGTGCTTCGCTGCTGACGACGACGACTCTGCCATCCTCGGCAAGCCGGTCGAGGAGGCCGGTGACCAGGATGAAATGCCCGACGTGGTTGGTGAAAAACTGTAGCTCGTAGCCATGCGAGAGATGCAGTTCTGGCAGCGCCATGATGCCGGCATTGCAGATGATCGCGTCGATTGTATCGAAGT
>CAYFTY010000405.1:0-4818 GCA_964346045.1 uncultured Bradymonadales bacterium
GCTGATATTCGAGATGTCATTGATGTAGACCACGGCCTTGTCGGGCACCGTCGTCACTGCGATTTCAGCCCTGGACATCCGGGTCGAGAGCGACTCGATGATACGCTCGATACGCTGACGTTCGGGGGCATCGGGTACCTTCTGCAAGAACTGCTGATAGTGGTCGACCGCCGCCTGATACTCTTCGAGACGCTCGTAACAGAGACCCATGCGATAGAGCATGTCGGGGTGCGGAAAGATGTCGTAGGCAGCCTGAAAGTTTCGCAGCGACTCCTCGAATGCTCCGCGGTTGTAGGCCGCCTTGGCCTTGTCGACCAGGCCGGCGAGATTTTTCTTCTGTTCGGCCGAGAGATCCTCGAATTGGACGGTCTCCTGGGCACATACGTACGCGGGCACACTCGCCTGCACGAGTGCCACGGCGAGGATCATCGCCAGCCATCTTCGAGCCATCCTGGATACCATCGTCTGCTTCATTGAAAGGCCCTCACCGTAATCGTATACGGTGCATCGGCCTCACTCGTCGAGTCGAGCACAAAGAAATAGGTCTCGGCGCTGGCTCCATAATCGATGGCCTGGACCAGCAAAATCGCTCGAAACGTCCCATCGGGCAGCTCTTCGCAACGGGCGCCCTCGGCGCCGCAGAGACGAAATCCCTCTCCGTTGGCGATGTTGATCTTCATCCGATCGAGGCAGGCGGGTGCCGCCGGTTCGATGACCGCCTCCACCACGAACGAGCGCGTATCACAGGGTCGAAAACGGAATCCATGCCAGTCGGTGTCTCCGTCACATAGGCCATCGACGATCGAGACCGTCTGAGATTGAAAGCCGTTTGCTCCACAACCGTATTCTTCGGTCCAGACCACCGGCTTTCGAAGATGGTCGGGCTCGGCGCCGCAGGTCTGAACCTGCGGGCAAACTCCCGGCGGAAGGTCGGTTGGCTCGATATTCATGTCGAGGCCCTCGGCCATGTCTTCTTCGACCGTAACATCATCGATCGCGACCCCAGCGTCAGGCCCAGTCGACATTTCATCGATCTCTTCGGCAAATTCACAGGGCTCGTCGTTGGGCTCGCAAATCGGATCGAAAGCACAACCCAACGAGAGCATCACCAGCACGAGAGACAGGTACTTCACCGAAACTCCGCGGTGAGTTCGTACGGAAGTCTCACGTCGGTATCGCCTTCGACGAGGACCTGCACCCTCCGGATGCTAGCGTCAGGGGCTGCGGGATAGGTCACCGTGATTTTTCTCGAGCCATCGCTCAGGGTCTCGCACTGAACGTTCGTGGCTGCGCAGGTCTGGTTGCGCACCCGGACATCCCACTTCGATGCAGCGCAGCTCACCAGTGGGGTCACGACGACCTCGAAAATGACCGAGCGATTCAGGCAGGTCTCAAAAACCCCTTCGAACCAATCCTCTTCGCCCCGGCATATTTCGGCCTGGAGTGTGGTCGTTTCTGCAGTGAAGGTCTCGCCCACGTCGCACCCGGCGGTCGTCCTCGTGACGATATGAGCACGACTCGACCGACCATTGGGCTCGTATTCATCGGGCACACAGGTGATCGCGAAGGGGTCGATCCGGCACTCCTGCTGCATGGCCATATCGACTTCTGACCGCATATCCGTGCCGAGGTCGGTCGCGCCCGCGCCTGCATCTGCCCTCATATCGGGCGGCTCCTGACGCATATCGGGTTCGGACTGCTGCATGTCGGCCGGGCCCATGTCCGCAAGAGTGCTCATGTCGATGACGGCGGTATCCGAGTCGGGTGTCGAGCCGCTATCCTCAAAGTCTCGTTGAGCGACGCACATCAGGTCGACGCAGAGCTCGCCCGATGCGCATTCCTGGTCACGCTGGCATTCAGGAGAGCTCGCCGAAAACGAACAGCCGGACCCCAGAATCAGGCATGCAACGAGCCAACGCATCAGCGCCTCACAATGAGCTGGGGTTCATCGTCGAACGCGATGGCATTGCGCGCCTCGTCGGTCTCGGCAAGGAAGGCCACGCGCGCATGGATCGATGATTCGTCGCCCGGAACCAGAAAGCGGACCAGGACCCGACGCCTCATCTTCATCGTATTTTTTGGGCGTTTCATCGTGTTCCCTTTACTGCCGGATCACGACCTGTAGATCGTAGTCGAACTGGACCGTGTCGGCCTGCAGGGCCTCGATTTCGATGCGGCCCGATGAGACCGAGCGACCCGGCGGGACGATCACCGATGCCCGTTGCGAGCCATCGGCAAGTGTTTCGCAGCGGATGCCTTGCTCGATGCCGTCGTCTTCGCAGCTCAGTCCTGCGATGAAGACATCGAAATGATAGAGCGACGGATCGCACTCGGTCTTGGGCGTGAAGGTGACTTCGAAGACGAATGAGTTCTCGTCGCATTCCACATAGAGTTGCGTGTATTTATCGACGGTTTCGCGCAGGCAGATCGACTTGGAAATCGTCTTGTCGAGCGGCACGAAACCATCACTCTGGCAGGCGACGGTCCTCTCATGAAAATAGTCTGCAAAGGAGTCGTTATCGTCGGGCTCGCACGCCGGTGGGTCGAACGCGTCGACAAGGCAGGCGAGATCCTGATTGTTGCTATTATTCGTCGTGTTGTTGGTGTTGTTGGCGTTATTCGACGACGAATGATTCGTCAGATTGTTGGTGTTGTTGGAGTTGTTGCTGTTGTTCGACGAGTTATTCGTAGGAGTCGAGTTATTCGAAGCCGACTGATTATTCTCGGTCGAATTATGGGTCGACGTATTATTCGAATGATTGCCATCTTCGATCGGCCGTTCCCCGGCCACGCATGTGCCATCGGCGCAGTACTCGCCGCTGAAGCAGTCACCGTCCGTCGAACAATCCGTCGACTCGCCGCAGCCAGCTGCGACAGCGGCGAGCATGAGAGCTGCGAGTAATGCGGGAATCTTGTAGGCCATGTCTTTCATCCTATCATCCGACTGCGTTGCGCTTCATCCAAGAACAGGCAAAAAATACCGTCGCAGTGAAAGGCGATCAAATCAGAACGCCTGAAAATACCTGAAAGTTGCACGCATTCGCAGCCACCGGGAGAGCCCATGATGATTCGAATTTTATTGATTGCGATGCTGGCGACCGCTCTTTCGTGCGCCACCAATCCGACCCCGACCCAAGAGCCCATGAACGACGTGAAATCGACGATGCAGCCACCTGACGCCGAAAAGAAACCCCGAGAGTTCGAGATCCATGGCGACACGCGTGTCGACGACTACTACTGGCTGCGCGAGCGCGAAAACCCCGAGGTCATCGCCTATCTCGAGGCCGAAAACGACTATACCGAAAGGGTGATGGCCCACACCGAAAAAGCGCAGAAAGAAATTTATGACGAGATGCTCTCTCGCATCAAAGAGACGGATTTATCTGCGCCCTATCGCGATGGTAATTATTTTTATTATACCCGCACCGAAGAGGGTGAGAACTACGAAATTCATTGCCGTAAAAAGGGCAGCCTCGATGCGCCCGAAGAAGTGATTCTCGATGAGAATGAAGAGGCCGATGGCGAGGACTATTTTGCCGTTGGCGGATTCGAGCCGAGCCCGGATGGAAAGCTCCTCGCCTACTCGGTCGACCTCAAGGGAAATGAGCGTTACACGCTCAAGATCCGCGACCTCGCGTCCGGCAAGGACCTCGAAGAAGAAGTCCCCGATACGTATTACTCGGTCGAGTGGTCGAACGATGGAAAGTACATCTTCTACAATCGCGTCGACGAGGCCAATCGCCCGTGGCAGATCTGGCGACACGAGCTCGGAACCGACGCTTCGCAAGACGTGAAAGTCTTTGAAGAGCCCGACGATGCCTACTTTGTCGGTGTCTCCAAGACACGCAGCGATGCGTATCTCTTGATTTCGTTGAGAAGCGCCGTCACGACGGAATACCACCTTCTCGATGCAAACGATCCCACCGCCGAGCTACGCGTTTTGCAGCCGCGCATGCAGTCGGTCGAGTATTATGTCGACCACCACGAAGAACGGTTTCTGATCCTCACCAACGCCGACGACGCGACCAACTTCAAATTGATGTCGGCGCCGGTCGATAAGCCGGGCAAAGAAAACTGGAAGGAGTTCATTGCCGAGAGTGACGAGATCACGCTGAGCGGCGTCGATGCTTTCAAGGATTTCCTGGTCATCGAAGAGCGCTACCGTGGTTTGAGCCGCATCCGCGTGCACGACTGGGAATCGGGCGACGAGCACTACGTCGAATTCCCCGAGCCTACCTATGCGGTGCGCACCGCGAACAACTACGTCTGGAATGCCGAAAAGGTCCGCTACAGCTATGCCTCGCTCGTCACCCCGCGGTCTATCTTCGACTGGCACGTCGACAGGCGCGAATCTGAGCTCATCAAAGAGACCGAGGTCTTTCATTACGACCGAGAGCAATACGTCTCAGAGCGCATCTTTGCGACCTCGCACGACGGCACCGAGGTGCCGATTTCGCTGGTCTACAAAAAGGGTGTGCGCAAAGACGGCGCGCCAATGTGGCTCACAGGATACGGAAGCTACGGCGCAAGCTACGACCCGTATTTCTCGAGTTCGCGCGTCTCGCTCCTCGACCGCGGGATGATCTTTGCCATCGCGCATATTCGCGGAGGCGGCGAGATGGGTCGCCAGTGGAAAGAAGACGGTAAATTCCTGAAGAAAAAGAATACCTTCAAGGATTTCATTGCCTGCGCCGAACACCTCATCGCCGAGGGATACACAAGCTCAGACAGGCTCGCGATTCAGGGCGGAAGTGCCGGCGGGTTTTTGATGGGAGGCGTGGGGAAAATGCGGCCCCGGCTCTTTGAGGGCGTCGTTGC
>CAYFTY010000406.1:0-4811 GCA_964346045.1 uncultured Bradymonadales bacterium
GCGGATCTTGAAGCCCGGCCAGAGAATGCTGAGATCGCGCAATACGACCACCTGCGAGGCCGGCAGTCCATCGATCTGCAGGCCAGTCATCGTCCCCGTCGGTTGGATGGAGGTCGCGCCGCTGACCCACTTGAGCGCGTCGCCGAGTGTCTCGACATTCTGCCTCTCGATGGTTTCAGAATCGATCGCTTCGACCCGCTTGGGCCGGCGCTCGAAGGTGCCATCGAGGCGCGCTCGAGTCTCGACCGTGAACGATTCGACTTCGTCGTCGCTCGTCTGTGCGAAGGCGTGCGGCGATACGACCGTCGAGAGCACGATCACGACCACGCATATGGTGCGCGCTCGATTCATTCGGACTTCTCGATCAAGAGGGCGAAATCGATCGCCGAGAGGTCTTTGCGACCTTCGGTCGACTCACCCCAATTCCAGAGCAGGTTGCCCGGAGCCAGCCGTACGGCCACGCGGTCGTCACCGACGCGCTCGACCATGAGATCGAACTCGCTGGAGGCCGGCCAGAGCGCCGTCAACGGCAACTCATGCGCCGAGTGCATACCGGGCGTGTCCCCGCAGAGCGAGACCAGAGCCTTTTCGTATTCGCCGCTCAAGCTCACGTTGACCGTCGAGATTTCGCCCGAAAGCGATGGCTCGAGAGCATCGGAGCACTCGGTTTCGATCGTGATCTTCGTCGTCTCGCCGGTCTCGGCTTTGGCAATTCGCCAGGCGACCAACTCGAGGTCGGCATTCACCTGCAGATGGACCAAACCGGGCGTATCTTCGAGCCCGGGATGTACGATCCATCCGACGCGTGAGAGATGAGGGTGCGTCGCGACCGAGCGCGCAAGACGCGGCTCTTCGGGCCAGGCATCGACCTCTTCGAGCGTCTCGGCATCTACGATGGCGACCTGCGCAGCGTCGTCTGAGCGAAAATGCGCCGTCGTGAATACAGCCGGGTTGGCGACCGCGAATCCCGCCTCGATCAGCGGTCGCATCGAGGTCCGAAAGACCAGAACCTCGCTGCCGTCGCAATCCGATTGCTCGAGCGGAGCAGTCGTGGCGCACACCGTCGCTTCTTTGACGTTCTTGTCGAGGGAAAACTCACGAATCTGCGACCAGCCATCGCCGCGGTCGAAGCGCGAGCGCAGCGAGAAATAGCCGCTCTTGCCTTCTTCATTATAGTAGTTGGTGATCTCGAACGCCTGAAGCGTTTCACCGCTCGAGAGCAAATAGACCACTGGCTTGGGTGTCACCGCGTGCGTGGTGACATCGTAGTTGTACCAGTCCGCTCCAATCCCATAGACGTCTTCGTCAAAGCCTGTCTCTGCGGCCTCACGTCCAGCCGTCAAATCGTCTGAAAAGACGGGCTCGTCCTCAGGCTGGGTCTGCGATTCGGGCGTGGTCTCGATGTCGCCGCAGCCGCCCAGAAAACCAGCGAGGGCGACACCGAGAAGCGATTTCCAGATGCGCTCAGCGTCCACCGGAAGCCTCCACGCGCAGGTCGTACACACCGTTGTCCCACGCGACGACCGCCATCTGGATCACGGCGTGCGTCACGGGATCGTAGATGAAGTAGGTGACGTTCTCGGGAGGCGTGACCGTGCGGGTTTCTGGGTCATAGTTGTACCACTGTCCAAACGCCGTCACGATCGTGCCGCGTCCGTAGGTCGAAACCTCGCACTCGTCACTGACGAAGTCGTCGCTGAGCCAGTCTCCGTCCTGCGCCGGTGGCATCGCAGTATCGAAGTCGCTTTCGACTTTCGAGACAAGGAGCGGGCGCGGACCCGAATCACCGCTATTCAGCCGCATGTCGGCGCGCTTGAAGGCGACGTCCCAATCACCATTGGTAAGAGCCTCGTCGTCCGAGACCATGACCATCGCCGGGGTCGTCAGATCGACATAGACCCACGAGCTCTCGGCTGCGGCGGCCGGGCCACCGAGTGAAGCATCGACTCTCACGACATCGACGCCATCTTCGGTTGTCACCTCTTCGACCGAGCCTGCCGCGACGTCCTGTGAGCTCACGACCAGATCGTATGCGATCTGCTCGGGATCGCATTCTTCGTTGTTGCCCGTATCGGTCTCGTTATTGCCGATATCCGTCGTGTTGTCGCCGGTATCGGTCTCGTTATTGCCGGCATCTGCGACTTCGTCGCCCATGTCTTCGTCGCCCGTTTGATTCGAGCCAAGATCTTCCTGGGCGGTGTTATTTGGATTCTCAGCCGCCGGATCTGGGTCGTCATCGCCGCATCCGATCGCCAGCGCCGAGATCAAACCCAGCGCAAAAAACTTCATCAACGTTGCTCTCTTCATGTTTGAAACTCCTATTTATTCAATACTTTGTGATCATTGAATGGGGTCCTTCAGCCCCGGTTTTTTTTCTTCTGTCTTCGGGACCATAACGAAATTGATAATCGTTTTCAATACACTTGATATTGATAATCGTTATCGTTTAGGATGCGCCAGTCCGAAATTGGAGGTTTGAATGAAGTTGACGAAGTTGATTTCGAAATGGCTGGGCGCTCTCTTTCTCGTAGGTTCGCTCGCGATGGTAATGGCTTGCGACGAGGCCGAGCCCGAGGCACAGGCGACCGCAGAAGATCCTGCTGCTGCAAAGCCCGTCGCCGCGGATGAAGGGGAGGCGGCCGAGAAGGCTGACGAAGGTCTCGGTGATCGGATCGTGATCGCCGGCGGAACCCTCACCGAGGTCGTTTATGCGCTCGGTGCTGGGGATCGGGTCGTGGCAGTCGATACCTCGAGCGTCTATCCCCAGGAAGCCACCGAACTTCCCAAGATCGGGTTCTTCAGGAAGCTCGCCGCTGAGCCCATCATCGCGACGAAGCCTTCGGTCATCTTGATCACCGAGGGGGCCGGCCCCGACACGGCGATCGAGCAGCTCGAATCCACAGAGGTACGCGTCGAGAAAATCAGCGACGAAGAGACCGTCGATGCGGCGATCGCGCGCATCGAAAAGCTCGGAGAACTTCTTGCAAAGACCGACGAGGCAAAAAAGCTCGTCGAGAAGCTCGAAGCAGATCTCGAGAAAGTCGCAAGCAACACCAAAGAGGCCAAGGCTTCGCCGAGCGTGCTTTTCGTCTACGCACGTGGGCCGAATGTCACGATGGTGACGGGCAAGGAGACCGGTGCCGACAAGATGCTGGCTCTCGCCGGGGCCAAAAATGCCGTGCGTGAATTCGAAGGATTCAAACCGCTGACGGCCGAAGCAGTCGTAGCGGCAAAGCCCGATGTGATTGTCATGCCGACCAAGAGTGCAAAGAGCCTTGGGGGTTGGGAAGGGATCTCAAAGCTTCCGGGCATCGCCGAGACGCCGGCCGCAAAATCCAGACAACTGGTGACGGTCGATGATCTCGCGTTGCTCGGTTTCGGGCCCCGCATGGGCGAGGCCTTGCTCGAACTTCAGCAAAAGCTTCTGGAGGAGACGGCGGATGGCATCGACTGAACGCTTCCATAGCGAGTCTCCCACGGGGCTCGGAGCCGATCAGAAGCTCGTCGGGCTCGCCATTCTGTCGGTGCTCGTCGTGCTGATCTGCGTGGCAAATGGCGCGCTCGACGTGTCGATGGGCAACCTGCTTGCCATTCTCACGAGCTGGTCGGGTGAGGGTGTCGATGCGACCGAGCATGCCGTCGTGATGTCGATTCGGCTGCCGCGCGTCTTGATGGCAGCATTGGTCGGAGGCTCGCTCGCCGTCGCGGGAGCCGCACTGCAGGGCATTTTTCGTAATCCGCTCGCCGACCCGGGTTTGATCGGAGTGTCGAGCGGAGCCGCGGTCGGGGTCGTTTGCTGGATCGTCTTTGGCTCGGTTGTCGCGAGCGCCTGGCCGGCCATGGAATTCCTGCAGAGCCAGTGGGTAACGCCCTTTGCCGCCTTTGCGGGGGGACTCGCTGCGACGGCACTCGTCGTGCGCTTGAGTCGAAGGGACGGGCGCATTGACGTGACTACCATGCTTCTGGCGGGGATCGCGGTCAATGCATTTGCCGGGGCTGTGATTGGTTTTGCGATTTTCGCTTCAGACGAAGAGCAGTTGCGCACGCTTACGATGTGGACGCTCGGAAGTCTTGGTGGGTCGACCTGGCAGGTGCTCGGGGCGGTCGCAGCGCTCTCGGTCGTGCCGCTCGCCTGGTTGATGCGCAAGGTCGACGAGCTCGATCTGATCTTGCTCGGCGAGTCTGAGGCCGCGCATCTGGGGGTCTCGGTGGCCCGCCTGCACCGAGGCGTGGTCGCTGCATGCGCACTCGTGGTCGGAGCATCGGTCGGCTTCACGGGGATGATCGGCTTTGTGGGACTTGTGGTGCCGCATCTCTTACGTCTGGTCGATGGGCCGCAGCATCGCTGGGTTATGCCGGGATCATTCATTCTTGGCGCGACCTTATTGGGGCTCGCCGATCTTCTCTCTCGCACCGTCGTCGCACCGGCCGAATTGCCGATCGGGATCGTCACGGCGCTGATTGGTGCACCATTTTTTGTGGTCCTCCTCTTGCGCAGCCGCATGGGAGGTGGATGGTGATTTTACGAGTACGAAACCTGGATGTGAGCTATGGGAAACGACCCGCGCTCCGCTCGATTGATTTTGAAATGCGAGAGGGAGAACAGGTTGCGCTTCTCGGCGGAAACGGCGCCGGGAAGTCGACGCTGCTCAAGGTCTTGAGCGGAGAGATGGCTGCAGATCAGGGAGCTGTGGAATTCCTGGGCAAACCACTCACGAGCTGGAAGCCTCTCGAGCTCGCACGGCGACGCGCCGTCTTGCCTCAATCGTCTCGACTTGCGTTTCCGTTCGAAGCGGGGCGGGTGATCGAAC
>CAYFTY010000407.1:0-4808 GCA_964346045.1 uncultured Bradymonadales bacterium
TGAGCCGGTCGAAAAGTTCCTCGATGCCGTCGAAGTCAATGAGTCGATGATCGTCGGCTCGAAATACGAATTTCTCGTGCTCGGTGCCGACTCCTCGTTCTTCGGGTTCGGTGAACCCCGAGCGAAAATACTCGAGCATCTGTTCGCGGTCCTCGAGCCGCGTCTGATCCAGCTTTTGATCTCGTGACATGTGAAGCTTCCGGTGGGACGACGTGTTGAGGCGCGCAAAAATAGGGTAGGTTGGGCTCTCGGTCAATTCAGCAGCGAGCCGCGAGTCGAGGTAGCCGCAAAAAAGCGCCGCACGTGAGATGATATGCGGCGCTTTCGGATTCAAAGAACGATAGTTTGCTCAGGGCAGGCAAACGGTTCCGCTATTCGCGGTTGCCATGGTGCACTGATAGCCGGTGCGGCAATCGTTTGCACTCGTGCATTGGAGAAAGCATAAAGATTGACCCTGAAGGGCGACGCATTCGGTGCCCGTCGGACAGGTGGTTCCGCCGAGCGAGCAGTCGAGCAGGCAGTAGCCGCCCGGGAATTGTGCGCCATCTTCGGTCGCACAGACTGCATTTTCGCGACCGGCACAATCAACGAAACTCTGGCATGCGCTGCCGACGGGGCGGGTGCCCTCAGGCAGGCACTCGAGCCGGACGTCGCCATCGAGATCGAAGCAGCCATATCCGGTGCGGCATTCTGCATCCATGGCGCAAGAGTCTATGCAGACGCCTTCACCCGTGGCCGGGTCGAGGAATCCACAATGCGACCCGGTCGCGCAATCGGCATCCGAAGTGCACCCTGAAACGGCGCAGTAGCCACCGTCCCAACCCTGTCCGTCTTCGGTGAGGCAGAACGCACCATTACCGCCGGCGCACTCCCACAAGCCTTCGCAGGGACCCCCCGGCGGCTCGGTTCCCGTGCCCGAGGGGGCGCATTCGTTGACCATATCATCGTCGACATCGAAGCATCCATATCCGTCGCTGCGGCAATCGGCGCCATTGAGGCAATCCTTGAGGCAAATCCCGTCTCCGGCCGAGTCGAAGCCGCAGTGAGAACCCTGTGGGCAGTCTGCGTCGCTCGAGCAGAACTCTCCGCAATATCCCGACCGCCAGCCGGACGCCTCGTTGATGCAGACGGCTTCTTCGCCGCCACTGCACTCATAGAGGCCGTCACAACTATCGCCGATCAGGCCCTGTCCAACCCCTGAGGGGTAGCATTCTGGGGTCTGATCATCGTCTCCGTCGATGCACTCATAGCCTGTTCGGCAGACCGTGGTGCCCGCCGTGCAATCTTCGAGGCAAAACCCGGCCTGCCCTTGATTGAATGCGCAATGCGAGCCGGTCGGGCAGTCGGTATCCGCAAAGCAACTCTCGGTGCAGAATCCATCCTGGAAGTCGGGGTTTTGAAGGCAGATCCCATCCTGTCCACCGGCGCAGTCCTGCAGGAAGTCGCAGGCTGCTCCGATGCTGCCTGTGCCGCTTGCCACGGGGCCACAGGTGTTTTGAGGGTCTCCGAGATAGTTAAAGCAGTCGTAGCCGGTGCGGCAATCGTTGGCGGTTGTGCAGTCGGGTGCGCAGAAACCTCCACCATCCTGGGTGATGAGGCAGTGACTTTGAGCCGGGCAGTCGGCATCGACCTGGCAGCCCGCCACGCAATAACCTCCGGCAAATCCTGTTTCGGGCTCGGCGCAACCGACGCCGAAGAAGTTTCCGAGGCATTCGCTCTCGGCCGTGCAGGTGTCGCCGGGGGCTCCGAGGGTGAGCGTTGTCGCGTCGGGCGTGCAATACATCTTGCCGACGCCATAGTAGTCGCCACAGGTGTAGTCCGATCGGCAATCTTGAGCATCGGTGCATGCGGCCGCGCAAACACGGCCTGCGCACACGGTATTCGGACCCGGGCAGTCCGAGTCGACCATGCAGCCAGCGCTGCAATAGCCACCGGGCCAGTTGCCCACATCTTCGCTGCTGCAAAAGCCCGACTCGCAATCGCCGTCTGCCCTGCAGGCGTCACCGACAGCGGCCGCGCAGTCATTGTCGAGTGTGTTGTCGCAGGTGCTCGGGCAGCAGCCATCCCCGTCGACGCATTGGGTTTGGGTTTCGATCGTGCACTCGGCACTGCATTGCTGAGGGTCTCCAGAATAGGTGGCCGTCGAGCAGGAATCAGGTGCGACGCATTCCGCCTGCGTCGGGCATGCGCCCGGGTTTCCAGCGGGGATGGCGAGATCGCAGGTTTCGCCGCCATCGACGGCGCTATTTCCACACGTCTCCGCCAGACAATCTGGATCGTTCGACGCGTCGCAACCCGAGGGGCAGCAGCCATCATCGGCACAGACCACGATTGGCTCGTTTGTGCAAACGGCGTCACAGGTCTGAGCCGAGCCGGTGAGGGTATCGGTCGTACAGGCATCCGAATCGTTGCAATCGACCGGGCAGTTGCTATCGCAAATTTCCCCCTCTTCGATCATCGCATTGCCGCAGACCGCGACATTGTTGGTGTTATTCTGGTTGTTGTTGTTCGTAGTGTTGTTCTGGCTGCTGGTATTGTTCTGGTTGTTGCCGTTGTTTGTGACGTTATTCTGGTTGTTTCTCGTATTGTTGACGTTGTTCTGGCCGACCACCACGCACTGATTGGTGGACTGATCGCAGACCTCGAAGGACTCGCAATCGGCGTTCGTCGTGCACTCGGGCGTCGCCTTTTTTGAGTTCGAGTCATCATCGCCACCACATCCGATGGCGAGAAAACAGAGAGACATCCACAGAAAAAATCGCTTCATCATTCATCCTGGTTATTTCGGCCGCGGCCAAATCGATCAACAAATATGTGGGTTGATATCGGATTGACTCCTACATTTCAATACTTGTGGTGGCTCGGTATCTGACGGACTCGACGCCGCGGCACGATTGGTCGCGCGCGGTGGCAGGCGCAAATATGAAGTGCCGGATTAATATTTGATAAGACACGGCCTTCTACCTATAGTGTCGTCATTAAGACGTGCGTTTTCTGTGCATGCACTGTCACAACTTCGTTGGTCGGAAACTTATGTACTCTCAATCCATCATGACTCGTCTCGCTTTTTGTTGCGCGCTTTTTCTCGCCGCGGCGCTTTTTGCGTCGGTGGGATGCAGCGACGACGACACGACTGCTAATGCCAGTTGCAACTTTGATAGCGAGTGCCCGCTCGGGCAGGTTTGCGGAGCGAATGACGTCTGCGTCACAGCTCCTTGTTCAGACTGCATTGAAGGGCAGATCTGCTATCGCACGGAAGCTAATCCCGCAGGATCGTGCTCGGCTCCCGAGTGCGGCTCGGATGCTGACTGCGTCGACAAAGGCGGCTCGTGTGTGCAGGGGGTCTGCACCGACGAAGAATGTCAGTCCAACGAAGACTGCGGTGCCAACGAAATCTGCAACCTCGCCAACCAGTGCGTGGAGTCGGATGGAACCTGCACGACCGACATCAATTGCCCCGACGGCCAGATCTGCAGCAACGAGATCTGCCGCGAAGGCTGCACCCAGAACGAAGATTGCGTCGACGGTGAGTACTGCGACATGACCTCGCGCACCTGCCAGGCAGGTTGCCGTGGAGACGAAGATTGCGCATCGACACAGAGCTGTACCGACAACCGCTGTGTCTGCACGCCGGGCACCTGTGGCGCCGGGCGATTCTGTAACGTCGACAGCGGCAACTGCGAAGAGGCCATGTCATGCGATCAGATCACGTGTCCTGAAGGACAGGTCTGCGATCCAGTGACATTCGGCTGCGTCGAAGCCTGCACCCCGGAAAGCTGCATGGCCGGCCAGGTCTGCAATACCGCAACGGGCCAATGTGTGGTCGACAACTGCGTGGGCGAAGACCCGGGGCAGTGCCAGGACAATGCACAGCGACCTCTCTGGGACCCTGTGAAGTGCTTCTGCGCCGAATGTGTGAGCGACGACGATTGCAACACCGCGGCAGGCGAAACCTGCAACGCGAGCGGTGTTTGCTTCGCCTGTGAGACCACCTGCGACCCATCCGTTCCCGGCACCTGCGGCGGTGATACCCCGTATTGTTCCGATGGCTGCTGCATCGAGTGCATCGGTGTTGCAGACTGCGACCAAACCGCCGGCGAGCTCTGCCTCGACGGATTCTGTGGACAGCCTCCGAGTTGCACCACCGACCCATCGGTGTGCCCCTCAGGCACGACCTGCAATACGATGTCCGGTCAGTGCGAGGCTGGTATGACCGGTGCCTCGTGTAGCCAGGACGATCCGCTTTCGTGCCCGCAGGGCCAGTTCTGCGACCCGACGACGAATACGTGTATGGGTGTCGGCGGTAATCTCGGCTGCGGCCTCTGCAATCCAGACTGCACCTGCGACAATGGTCTCACGTGTGACGGTTTCTTCTGCACCGGGTGTACGAACACCATCGGGATCGACGGAATCGAAAGTGATTGCCCGGGCGAGCAGATCTGTCTGGCGCCGCTCTTCCCCATTTGCTTCGGCGGATGATTGGAAAGCTCCGAGTCTTGATCCCGGCCCATTTCGTATGGGTCGGGATTTTTTTTGCCGGTGGTGCCTCGCGAGCACGGTACGGATCTGGCATTCTTTGACGCCCATGAAAGGCAACCGCGCCATCGCGACTATTCTGGTCGTCCTGTTCGCCGCAAGTTTTGGGGCACTCTCCTGCTCGTTTATCGAATTCGAACGTGGAGCGTACGCCATCCGCGGACTGGAGGTCGTATACTCCGAACAGGAAGATCTGACGTTCCTTGTCTGGCGCCTTCGAGACGACGCAGATCTCGATCAAGTCTCGTTTGACTTGTGGAACGACGGCTGGC
>CAYFTY010000408.1:0-4796 GCA_964346045.1 uncultured Bradymonadales bacterium
CCTATCTGCCGGTGATCGTAGACCCATCGCATGGCACGGGCGTGCCCGGGCTGATCGCTCCGCTCACGCGCGCCGCGATTGCTGCCGGTCTGGACGGCGTGATGGTGGAGGTTCATCCGACGCCAGACCACGCGCTTTCGGACGGTGACCAGGCTCTGACGCCAGCCCAGTTCGAAGCGATGATGTCCAGTCTCGCGCCGGTGGCCGAGGCCGTCGGACGTACCTTCTCGAGAGGTTGACGATGAGCGAAGAAGTCCGAGAAATGTTCGCTGAAATTGCGCCGTCGTACGATTCGACGAATACGGTGCTCTCGTTTGGCATCCACCACCTCTGGCGAAAGCGCACCGTCAAGGAAAGCGGCGCGCAGGCCGGCGATGCGGTGCTCGACTGCGCCACAGGCACCGGCGACCTCGCGATCGAATTTCGAGAAAAGGTCGGTGAGAGCGGGCGCGTCGTCGGAACAGATTTCTGCAAAGAGATGCTCGATTTCGCGCCGCCCAAAGCTGCTGCGGACGGGTATTCGGACATCCTGTGGGAAGTCCAGGACGCGATGGACCTGACCTATCCCGACGATACCTTCGACATTGCGTCGATCGCTTTCGGAATCCGAAACGTCGATGATCCGGCGACAGCTCTCGAGTCGATGAGCCGCGTGGTCAAACCCGGGGGGCGCGTAGTGGTGCTCGAATTCGGACAGCCTACCGGTCTGATGAAGCCGCTTTTTTCATTTTACAGCAACACCGTGATCCCGATGATCGGCGGATTGATGAGTGGAAAGAAAGACGCGTATCAATACCTCAATGAGACCTCGGCGGCGTTTCCATGCCGTGGAGATTTCGTAGACCTGATGAAATCGACAGGATCATTCTCGGAAGCCCGCTATCACAGTCTCACCGGCGGGATCGCGTACCTCTATGTCGGAACGGTAGCATGAGCGCTGCTCCGGTCTACGTCGACCACTTCAGAGTGACGTTCGATGAGGCCGACCCGGCCGGCATCGCCTTTTTTGGTAAAGCCTATACCTACGCGCATCGCGCGTACGAGGCCTATGTGCGCTCACTCGGCTTCGATGATTTCTTTTCAGCGCGCGAATTCATCGTGCCTTTTGTGCATTCAGAGTGTTCGCATCGGGCTCCTCTACGCCTCGGAGACGAGTTGCGCACCGAGGTATATCTCGAGCGACTCGGTGAATCGTCGCTGACCTTTCGGTACCTGATCACCGACGGCGTAAAGCCTCGCGCCGAGGTCAAGCTGGTCTCGGTCTTCGTTGACGCCGAGACCTTCGGAAAGATCCCAATCCCCAACAAAATCCGCGAAGCCCTGGCCGACTAAGCCCGTCATTACTCGCCGAGAGCCCCGTCTGCATGCAGCCGTGGAGCGCCGGCGCGTGTGTCGCAATGTGCCCCCATGTAGGAGATTGTCAGACACCTTTCAGACTCTTTCAGTCGATCTCACCGGCTCGATTTCCTACAAACAAATCGTCGCAGGGACGAGCCACCAAATGGATGAATGAAATGAGTGGTGAATGGATGACGGCGCGACCTGCTAAAGAGATTCTCGGAACGGCTGAAAGATTGGTTTCAGACAATTTCAGTCGAATTCGAAGTCGAGGCTCTCTACAAAGGAATCGTCGCGAGGGCGAACCGCTGAATGGATGGATGTTTCGAATGGTGAATGGATGAAGGTTGGCCCCGCAAGACGATGAAATGGCAACAATAAATGAATGAATGGATGATGGACTCAGTCAAAGAAAATGAATGAATAGATGAATGGTTGAAATAGGAGCCACGAAACCCAAGCACCCACCCCGCGCGAACCGCGCAAAACGCGAACCCAAGCACGGGCTTCAACGGGCCAGTACCCACGGTCAACGAAGTCGGTAGTCAAGTGAAGTGAGGCTGAACTCCTGCGAGCCTCTCTCAGAAACGCCAGGCCCTGCACGGCCTGGCGTTTCGTTTCTTGAAGGTCAATCTTCGGGAGGCTCCCCGGCGGGAGCCATCTTGACGATGCTCGGCTCGAATTTGGCGACGATATCGACCAGGTCGGTCTGATGGCTCATTACCTCGTCGATGTCTTTGTAGACATCGGGAGCTTCGTCGATTCCGGCTGAGAGCAGCGTGATGCCTTTGCCATCGAGCTGCTTTTTGACGCTCGACCACGTGATCGAGTTTTTGGCTTTGGTGCGCGACATCACGCGACCCGCCCCGTGGGCGGCACTTTCGAGTGAGAGCGCTTCTCCCTTTCCGCGCACGACGTATCCAGGATCTGCCATTGATCCGGGGATGATGCCCATGACTCCTTTACCAGCAGGCGTTGCGCCCTTTCGGTGCACGATGACTTCCTTTCCGTCGTGCTCTTCTTTCCAGGCGAAATTATGGTGGTTCTCGATGTCGGCGAGCACCTTCACGCCCAGGTGTTTTGCGATGTGTTTGTGGATCATCTCGTGGTTTGCGGCCGCGAAACGACCCATGAGGTTCATGGCTTCCCAGTACTCCTGACCGACCTCGCTATCCATATCGAGCCATGCAAGATGCTTGAGCTCTTTCGGAAGCTCGGGATGCAGATCGCGAGCAAGTTTCGAGTAGTGGTTCGCGACGGTCGCTCCAGGGCCGCGGCTTCCGCTGTGCGAGAGCAAAGCCACGTACTGACCGGCTTTCAGGCCGATGTCGTCTTCGCCGAGCGTCAGCATACCGAACTCGACGAAGTGATTCCCTGAACCACTCGAGCCGAGCTGCGTCCACGCCTTGTCTTTGAGGCGCTTGACGACCGGTCCTTCCCACTTCTCGTCGAGGACTTCGTGCTCGCGTCGATTTTGCTTGCGAAAATGCGCGCCGATGCCAAAGCGGGTCTCTTCTTCGAGCGCGTTGATCAATCGATCCTTTTCGCCCTTGAGCGAAGTCACGGGCAGGTCGAGGACCGTGAGCTTCATGCGACACGCGATGTCGACGCCAACTGCGTACGGAATGACCGAGTTCTCAGTTGCGAGCACACCGCCGATGGGAAGCCCGTATCCGCGGTGTCCGTCGGGCATGAGCGCACCGCGCACCGCCACCGGAAGTCGCACGGCATTCTCGAGCTGCTCGATCGCGCCCGGATCCATGTGGTCTCCATATTGCTCCCACGGGGCGACTTCTTCGCGTTCTTCCCACTGAGGGATGGGCTCGACTTGAGTCATGGCCTCGGCCAGCTCACCGAAGTACTCGTCATCGAGATGTGCTTCGGGATTTTCGGCCACGGCGCGAATCCGGTCGCGGACCTCGTAGGCGGGCAATTTATCTTTGCCCTTTCGCGCCTTGCGGATCAGCTTGATCGCGATCTGCTGCTCGTGTCGCGGGATTCCCAGATTCTTCATTTCTCGACGCTTCATCGTTCTTCTCCTTGCTTGAGTACGAGTCGGCGAGTCGGCGAATCGGCGAATCGACTTATTTCAATCGTCGTGCCAGCGATGTGGTCTTTTGTGAAGTCATTTAGTTTCAACGCTTTAGAGGATTGTCTGGCACTGCGACAGGTGCGATGTTTATCGCTAAAGATAGACTTCTATTTTATTTTATCGAAGCTTTGATTCGCCTGATCAATTCACGGGTCTCCTCGAGCTGCCGCTCTTTTCGTCCCTCGTCGATTCGTCGCTCGAGGGCTCTCTCCATCAGCGCGAGTGCGTCTTCGAAACGCGATTCGCGACACGAGGCGAGCGCCCGATATTCGAGTAGAAAGTCCGCATAGATCTCGAAAAGTGGGTCTCGGACGAGCTCGGCGAGGGTCTCGAAGCGTTTCCAGGCGTTCGGTACGCCTGCTAGATGAGCCATATTCGCGGCCTGGATTCGAGCCAGAACGCACGCTCGGTGACGACCCATATCGCTCCAGATCTGCGCGGATTCATCACGAGCGTTCAGCGCCGAGGTGAAATCGCCGTGAAGGCACGCGGCCTCTGCGAAGCGCCCGAGCGCTCGACCCAGATCGGCCCGCAACACTTCATCCTCATGGCTTTCGTCGTGGAGTTCACGCAATTTCTCGAGGGTCTCTCGGTATTCCTCGTAGATCGATACAGCCTGTTCTTCATCGGCAGGTACCTCGATCCATTCACTCGACAGCGTCGTCTTGATTCGGCCCATAATCCACCTCGATGCGCAAGCATAGCCAAGACGCCCAAGTCTTGACAGGCCGCACCGCGCTCGCTAGAACCGCGACTCGGTTTGGCTTGCACCGCCAAACCACCCTTTGTCGGGGCGTGGCGCAGTCTGGTAGCGCACTTGCTTCGGGAGCAAGGGGTCGCTGGTTCGAATCCAGTCGCCCCGACTCAATGAACCCGCTAAACTTCAACGGTTTAGCGGGTTTTATTGTTTTGTGCGGATTCCTGAAATATCGAGTCGGGGTGAAGGTTAGGGTGAAATGAGGGTTTCGAATCACCCCGGCAAGTCCTATTCTCTGCATACGAATAACACGACGGAGTTAGAGGATAGCATTGGCCCGGGAACGCATCAGTAAATTCCTATATGAGTTGCCGGAGACCTCGCGTAGCCCGCGAGGATATCAGGTCGAAGCTCAAATCAAGGATCAATGGGGAACTCTTCGAAAAATCAAAGAGACATTTCGAACGGGGCGTCCAGAGCACGACCTCCAACAGGCGCGAGCCAGGCGGGACGAGATTGAGGCGCGGCGTAATGATGTCGGATGGCTCCGACAGGAATTTACGCAGATGAAGAATCCGAAAAAATGGCGTCTATCGGATGTATTCGCGAGAGCAGAGCCTGATTGGGATTCGGCTCGGCTGCGGGACTACGTGGAGGCGGGGCTCATCG
>CAYFTY010000409.1:0-4794 GCA_964346045.1 uncultured Bradymonadales bacterium
CGAGATTTACTGTTTGACTCATTTACTAGCGACCGACTCTGCCTTCAAGCTACTTGAAGGCGTTTCGTACGATCGATTATTTCAATCTGCTGCCGGCGTCGTTCATCGACAACGACCCCATGTATACGAGCATCTTCATGGCCAACCTCGGCAGTGTCGGCATGGGCCCCGGCTATCATCATCTCTACGAACACGGAACTGCGCCGCTTTTCATCATGATCGGCAAGATTCAGCAAAAGGCCGTCGTGCGAGATGGTGAAATCGTGATCCGACCGATGCTTCCCGTGCGCTTCAGCTACGACGAGAGGATCGACGACGGCATGACGGCCGGAAATGGGATCATGTCGATGGTCCGGACGCTCGAAAATCCCTACGAGACGCTCGGATGTCTCGCCGAAGATGGTTCGGATGCCTTTGTGTACGGCGAAGACCGCACGAGCAGGTTTGCCTGATGAGCGCATGATTCACAGCCCAATGCTTGAATTTCGCGGCGGGTTTCACTAGGTATCACCATGTTCTCACGGACTTCGAATTTTTGGTGAGGTTTCTATGAAGCGCACGTTTGGATTTTTGATGGTGATGCTCGCTCTCGGGCTTGCGGGTTGCAGCGATGACGATACTGCAGCGCTCGGCGGCCCGGGTGCGAGCTGCGCCGACGACAGCGAATGCCAGGAAGGGCTAATCTGTGTCGATGGTGTCTGCGCGGCCAGCGCCGTTGATACCGACGGAGATGGGATCGTCGACTCGAGCGACAACTGCCCCGCCGTTTTCAATCCCCAGCAGATCGACAGCGACGGTGATGGCATCGGTGACGAATGCGAACCGGACATCGCGAACGACTCGGACGACGACCAGGTCGAAGATGACGCGGATAATTGTCCCAATGTTCCGAATCCCGATCAGACGGATACCGACGGAGACGGTCAGGGTGATGCGTGCGACGACGACGATGATGACGACGGCATCGACGACGATTCGGATAATTGCCCGCTGATCGCAAACCCCGATCAGGCCGATCAAGATAACGACGGCAAAGGCGACGTCTGCGACGATGACGACGGAGACGGCGTCACCGACGATACCGACAACTGCCCCGACGTCTCGAATCCGAACCAGAACGATTCTGATATGGATGGCATCGGCGACGCCTGCGACGACGATCGCGACGGCGACAACGTCGATAACGACCAGGATAATTGCCCTGACGTGTCGAATCCCGACCAGGCCGACGAAGACGAGGATGGCCAGGGCGACGCTTGCGACCCTGACACCACGAGGCGCAGCGGTCGGATGACCGACACGAGCTGCACCTATTCGGCTCCGGTGGGCATGTTCGCACCGTCGCTCGAATGGAGCCTGGGTGTCGGCATGAACGATCCGTATCCAGACCGCTCACAGGTCATGATGACTCCTGCGGTCGCGAACCTCACCGATGACAACGCAGACGGCTCGATCGATACGATGGACGTGCCCGACGTGATCTTCACGACCTTTGCGACCAATAACAACACGAACGATTGGGACCAGCTTCAATACGGTGTCCTGCGGGCGGCGAGTGGTGATGGAAGCGGCCTTCTCTGGTCGGTCGGCTACAACGAGCTCGGACTCAGCAGCGGCGACGGCATTCAGCCTGCGGGCAGCATTGCCGTGGCCGACATCGATAATGACGGCACCGTCGAGATCATCGCCGGTCTCTGGAACGACAGCGTCGAGACCGGTGGTCTCGTCGCGATCAATCACGACGGCAGCGTCCTCTGGAGCAGTAGCTACGAGGTCAACGGCGTGCAGCAGCCCCGACAGTTCAAATTCTGGTGGGGTGGACCCTCGATCGCCGACATCGACGGCGATGGAGACGTTGAGATCGCCATCGGCGCGACTGTCTTCGACCATACCGGCGCCCTCGTCTTCGACGGAACCGACGCGAGTGGACTCACTGGCCCGGCGGGCGAAGGCATCAACTGGGCCGCAGGAGACTCGAATAACACGATCTACACGGGAACGCTCTCACTCCTCGCCGACCTCGATGGGACTCTGGATGCGACGAGCGGACAGACCACGCTCGAGCTCGTGACCGGTCGCACGGCCTACAATGCAGACGGCTCGGTCTTGTGGGAAGCTGACGCAACCCTTGCCGACGGATTCCCTGCCGTAGGCGACTTCGACGGCGATCAAGACCCCGAGATTGTGGTTTCGGCCGACGGCACCGTGCGCATTCACGACGGGCTCACCGGCGACGTCGTATGGGGGCCTGTCGAACTCAATGCCGGACGGCTCGGAGCCCCCACGGTGGCCGACTTCACCGGAGACGGATTTCCTGAAATCGGCGTCGCGGGACGCAACAGCTACTTTGCTCTATCCGTAGATCTCGCGAACCCGAGCCCGAGCGTCACCGAAGCGACCCTCTGGCGTTACGCGATGACACGAGACCAATCCAGCAACATGACCGGCTCGAGCGTCTTCGACTTCGAGGGCGACGGGAAGGCCGAGGTCGTCTACAACGACGAACTCTACCTGCGAGTTTTTGACGGTGAGACCGGGGCCGTGCTCTTTGAAGAGCCGAACAACTCGTTCACCGCGCTCGAATACCCGATCATCGTCGACATCGACAACGATGGTGCAGCCGAAATCGTCGTCTCGACCAATAGCTTCGAATGCGGTGACCAGCTCTCGTGTGTAGGCTCGAATACCTCGTTCTCGGGGCTTCAGGTCTTTGGAGATGCTCAGGACAACTGGGTTGCAACCCGGCGCATCTGGAACCAGCACACCTATCACATCAACAACGTCAACGAAGACGGCACAGTGCCTGCTCAGGAGGTCGAAAGCTGGACCGACCATAACAGCTACAGGCTCAACGCTCAGACGACCGTTGACCCGACTGCCGCACCCGATCTGATCATCGAGGATACGACAGTCCAACTCGATGGCTGCCTCGCCGTGATTCGCGGCTGGGTCACCAACGCAGGCGCCGAACGCGTCGGTGCCGCCCTCGATGTGAGCTTCTATGCCGACGACGGAAGCGGCCGAGTCTATCTTGGCACCTCGCAAACTCAGCTACCGCTGGAGCCCGGTCAGTCCGAGCGAGTCGAACTACGCACGATGCTACCCGCTGGTGGACCCTATACATTCATCCTCGCCGCCGATGACTCCGGCCCGAATACGATGGATAGCAAGCGGGAGTGCAACGAAGACAATAACGAAGGTGAAGTGCAGGATAGCGGCGTCTGCGAGAATTGATCTTCGAACGATCGCGATCAGCCGTCCGACATGTGTCGGGCGGCTTTTTTATTGGAGTCGGAAGGTTAGCGTGCGTTGATGATGCGTGACACCCGATCCCAGAGTGGACGGGAGAAACCGCCATGAAGAAATCTCGCGCTGCAGACATTTCTCCATGCCGGGCGACTCGAAATCCGCCTGCGTGATGGAGAACCTGTCGACCGAGCCGTCTGCGTTGATACGAAATCGAATGCCGACATTGCCTTCGTCTTCCACCCTTTCACGCTTCGAATAGCATCGAACCAGGCGACTCTGTAATTTGCGAACCCGGTTCTCGATCGTAGAGCGGGTACGCTGATTCAGCCCGTCGGATGAAGATGGTTCTGGGGGCGGGGGACGTCTGGTCGGTCTACGTCGAACACGAGGCTCTGACGACTCTGACGAAGAGGCCGATCCGGCAGACGAAGCTTTGAGCGCGGTCGATGTCGCGAAGATTCCTACGACCCTCGCGGTGCTCGCTCCTCTTGTTTCTGCATGCTTTCCAGACGCGGCGAGCGCCGCGGCCGTGATCCCCGACTCCACCGAATCGATGGCGAAACCAAGGCCCGAGCCGTCGTCCTTCTGGGCAAACGATTGAAGGACCCCGGTATGATCTTCGACAACCCATCCACCGAGCGCGAGAACCACGACAGCAGCGAAGGAAATGAACGCATACCGGCCACGACTCGAACTCTCGAATTCGATCTCGAGGTCGCTCTCGTCGATCTCGGTCGTCAGATGGTGGAAGGTCTCGAGGTTGATCAGCTGCGAGGTCTTGCGTGCCTTCTCTTCGTAGAGTCGAGTCGTGTCGGTCGTCCGCACCGAACGGTCGAATTCGAAGGTATCTCGATGCGAATCGAGGAAGGCGTCGAGCTCGGTCGGCGCTTCACGAACACGGTCGAGTTCGGCCTGCAATATTGCGCGTACTTCAGCCGCCGAATCGAATCGGTCTTCGGGAAGCTTGCGCAGAAGGCGCTCGACGATGATCGAAGTCCTCGGTGGAATGGAGATGCCTGTTTCGCGCAGGAGCACTGGCTCGTCGCTCACCTGCGCCAGCAAAGTCTGGATCACCGAATCGCGTTGGAACGGCGAAACTCCCGTCAGAAGTTCGTAGAGGATGCAGCCCAGTGAATAGAGGTCCGAACGCCCGTCGATCTCGTGACCGCTCTGGCATTGTTCGGGGCTCATGTATTCGGGCGTGCCAAAGATCTGGCCGGTTCTCGTCATCGAAGAGCTACTTCCGAGCTCTTTGGCGATGCCGAAATCGAGGACTTTGAGGTGAATATCTCCGCCAGGAACCTCGACCAGAAAAATGTTCTCGGGTTTGAGGTCGCGGTGCACGATATTGGCTTCATGAGCCGCGACGAGTGCCGAACAGATCTGCACGCCAATCTCGAGAATATGGTCGAGCGCAATTCGACCCTCTCTCATGCGTGACGAGAGGTCGACTCCCTCGAGGAGTTCCATCGCCAGATAGAGAATATGCAACCCCTGCGCCTGACCGAAGTCATAGATGGTGATGAAATTGGGGTGGTTGATATT